>CAKVFO010000046.1 GCA_934746785.1 uncultured Clostridium sp.
CTGTAGTACACTGCTAGCAGCTAATGGAAGGGCAAAGAAGAGTAACTTGCTAAGCAAACTTCCATTAAGCATATCTACCTGCTTATCTTTTTCTTTAACTATACTGTTCATCAAAATTTCATCTCCCGTTCTTTTGTATACTAGTTTATTTTACACTAATTTAACAATTACAGGTAGACTATATTTTCATTTTCTTTAATATATAAACATACGGTAACAAAATTATCACCATTCTGTTTCTAGTATTATATCATTAATATCATTAACGCATTCTTCACGTAGATTATTAATAAAGTAATGATCACTATCATAAATAAAATATAGAATAGTTCTATCTACAAATTCCTTCCACCTATTTATTTCTGATACTGGGCACTTCCAATCCTTTGCTCCGCTCATTATTACCAAATCTACACCTATTTTATCTCTATCTTTCTTAAAACTATATTCATTATATAACTTTGCATCAGCCTTTATAGGAGGTAATATTAAATCCTGAAAGAAAGGCTTCATATCAACTTCTAACATTTCTTTCTTAATTGCTCCTTCTTTTAATAAATATTCTCCAAGCTCCTCATTGTTCATGGTTTCCATATGCTCATTTACTATTTTATCTGGTGCACCATGCCCTGAAACTATTATCCCCTTAAGTAAGTCTAATTCATCTTTATCCTTTAAAAAATAATACATTTCTACTGCTAAAAGAGCTCCTAAACAATGACCTGCTAAAAAGAAGGGTAAGTTTTCCTTGTTATCTACCTTTATTATTTTATAAATATCTTCACAGGCTTCTTTATAACTTGTATAAAAATCTTCTTTATTCCTTTTACCATGACCTGAATATTCAATAACTTTAAATTTTATTTTAGGACTAATTATAGATTTCCATCTTTTAAAGGTACTTGCTGATGCTCCTGCATAAGGCAAGTAATACAATATATATTCTGCCATAATAATCACCTTTCTTTAAAAAAATTTAATAACTATATCATTTCATCTCCACCAGATATATTTAAATTAACTCCATTTATATAGTCTGCTTCCTTTGACATTAAAAAATTTATAGCTCCTGTAACTTCTTCCTTTTTAACAGTTCTTTTCATTGAACTATTAGACGCTATAATCTCAATAACACGATTATCTACATTGTCCCAAAATCTTGTATCCATAGCTCCTGGTGATACTGAATTTATACATATACCCTTTCCTGCATATTCTGAAGCTAAACTTTTCATTAATCCTAAAAGAGTATATTTAGCCATAACATAGCCTGACATAAACTTAGGCGGAACCCCTATAGTACAGGAAGATATCATAAATACTACTTTTCCATACTTTTTCCTTGACATTATTGGCAGAAAACTTTTTAATATTTCCACTATAGAATGTACCTCAATTTCTAAATCATTAGATACTTTATTCCAATGAATATTTTTAAACTTTACATACTCTAATTTTGAAGCTGCTAAATGAAGTATATTTGTAGGGGACTCATATTTCTCCTTTATATAATTTATTAACTTAAGGACTTCACTATCTTTACTTAGGTCACATTTTACCATATCCACTTTTATCTTACTTAGATTCTTAACCATCTCATCCAAAGATTCCCTTGAAGAATTATAGGTGGCAATTACCATTGACTCTTGTCCTTTATGTTCTAATGATTCTATATAGGCTCTTCCTATTTCTGAAGAAGCTCCAACTATTAAATATATTTTCTTATTCATTATTTTTTTTCTCCTAAAAAGCCTGCTATAAGTTTTGCCTTTGATACTTTTTTCCCATTTTCATTAGTTATATAAGCTTTTATAGTTATTCTCTTAAATACTTCATTTATTTCAGAAACTTCTCCTGTAACCTTTAAAGTATCATTTATACAAACTGGTTTATTAAAAGATACTTTACATTCTTGAAATAATCCATATTTCCCTGGTATGTACATTCCTACTAGTGTTGAATAAAAAGATGCAGTAAGCATGCCATAAACTACAACATCCTTATAGCCTGATTTTCTGGCAAAATCCTTATCTATATGAAGAGGATTCAAATCCCCAGATATTGCGCTAAAACTCTTTTGCATCTCTTCTGTAACAGTAACTTGGAATTCTTCTTTTAAACCTAACTTCATATCACTAAATCTAAATGTATTCATATTAATATCCCCTTATATTAATTAACTTAGCTTTTTTTTTAATAAAGTAATAAATTCTCCAACATTTTTTAATTCCAAAACCTCATCTGTAGTAAACTTTACATTAAACTCCTTTTCTATTGCTACTACAAGCTGTATATGAGTTAGCGAATCCCAGTCCTCCACATCTTCTGCTGTCATTTCATCATATATTTCTATATCTTCTTCAAAAACATCTATAAATACCTTCTGTAATCTTTCTCTAATTCCCATAAGAATTTCTCCTTTACTTAAGTTCTTCTATATAAATATCTCTATCTATTTTCTTTAAATCTGTTTTTACAAATAAAGTACCCTCTCTATCTATAATATTATCTTTAATTTCTTGAAAGCCTAAATCAATATATAGATTTCTTACTAAATTGTTTTTCTTAGTCTCTATGTATTCGCCTAATATTTTATTACAATTTAACTTAAGAGCCTCTTCAACTATGGAATTATATACTGCTAATTCCACATTACGCTTAATTACTCTACAACTCATAAGCCAAGTATCTATAAAGCAGTATTCATCTATCTTTTTCAAAATAACACAAGAGATAATGCCATAGCTCTCAAACTTGTCTTTAAATTTAACAGCTAAACATTTAGTATTTTTATCATCTAATAACTTTAAGATTATATCCTCTGAATACCTCTTTGTTCTTAAATTAAACTGATTAGACTTATTTATTAATTGAACAAAACGGCTTATATTGTTTTCCTGTAATTCCTCTATTTCTACAGCCATGTTAAGGGATTTTAAATATTCATCATAATCCTTAAATTCCTTCATTAATTCTTCACGTTTGCTGCTATTTAAGTAAGAGCTGCTTCTTCCTAAGTCTTCCTTTGTTAGTTGAAGCCATTCAAAAGCATGAGACTTATCTAAAGCTAAAGCATATTCTGCTGAATCCTTTGGTACATCTATAACTGTCACCTCTTTAAGACATGCTGATATAAGCTCACGTTCTACTATGTTATCATCAAAGAATACTAAGCTGTCTAAACCTATATTTAATTTATCTGATATTTCTTTTAAGTTAGCAGCCTTGTCCTGCCAATTAGCTTTAAAGCAGGAAATATCCTGAAGCTTAAGGAGCATATTTTCATTTTTTATAAAAGGCTCCTTAGCTATTTCTATATCATTTTTACTGCATACTGCTAAAATAACACCTCTATTTTTTAATTCAATAATATACTTTTGAAAGAATCTATAAGATTCTCCCACTGCATTATTAGGATCCAGATTTATTCCATCATAGCCAGTCTCACTAACTACACCTCCCCATAAAGTATTATCTAAATCTAAAACAAGACATTTATTAACTTGTCCTCTTAATGCCTTTATTTCCTTAACAAACATATCTGCTGCCAGGCCTATATAATCTAGTTTTATAGCAGTTTTGTTTAAAAAGTAAGAAGTGTAATCAAACCAATTTCTTTTACCTACCTCTGAAGCTAGTCCATCCATATCAACAAAGTTAACATTAATAGGCCTATTTTTCATTAACTCAAGGTTTAACATTTTAAAGAAAGTGCTTTTTGAAAATATATAGTTACATTCAAGATTCCCTAAGGATTTAAGGCTTGGTATTACATAATTAGTTTGAAGTATTCTACAGCCTGGTATCATAGATGAAAGTTTATCCCAGATCATTTTATAATGTTTTACTGTAATGTCTATAGATTTTTTAACCTCCTCTTCAGAAGCTAAAAGCTGTGGTAAAACTTTAATTTCTTCATGGTAATTCATTATTATAACCACATCAGGCTTAAAGCTGTATAGCTTGGAAAATGAATCAAGAGTTTCTTGTATTATACTATTATAGGCTCCTTCATATATAGATGCATTAATTCCTTCCTCTAATAAAAGATATCTTAATACCATAACAAAATACTGAGTAGAATATGCTCCAAGCACTGCTATTTTAAAATCCTCATTATCATCATTTTTTAATTTTCTTGCTCTTTTAATAAGCTTCATGTAATCTTCTAAATGAATTTTCTCCTTATCCATGTAACAACTCATCCTTTTCAATGTTTCCATCTTTCATTCTTATAATTCTCTTTCCATATAAAGCAGACTCTTCTGAGTGAGTAACTTGAAAAATAGTAATTCCTTTTTCTTCATTTATTCTTTTAAATAAGTTCATTATTTCAATTCCTGATTTACTATCAAGGTTTCCTATAGGTTCATCTGCAAGTATTAACTTAGGATTTGTAATAACTGCTCTTGCTATAGAAACTCTTTGCTGCTGTCCTCCTGATAGTTCTTTAGGTATATGTTTCCTTTTCCCCTTTAAACCAACTATATCTAAAATTTCGTCCAATTCATTTTTTAAATTTTTAGCCTTATAACCATTCATAACTAAAGGAAGGAGAATATTTTCTTCTACTGAAAGATTTTGAACTAAGTTATAAAACTGAAAAACAAAGCCAATGTCCTGACATCTTATTTTACTTTTCTCCCTATCCTTCATTTTATTTATATCTTTGCCACAAAACTCTACTATACCTTTTGTTGGAGTATCAAGTCCTCCTAAAATATATAATAAAGTACTTTTTCCACAACCTGAAGGCCCCATAAGAGACACAAATTCCTGTGCATTTACTGTAATATTTACATTCTTTAAAATCTCAGTTACATTATTTGAATTACCAAAGTTTTTATATATTCCCTGGGCTTTAATTATATTTTCCATATGCATCTCCTCAATTTCTATTCACATTTTAATTCATTTACAATATTCATTTTCATACAGGCTCTTATAGGTGAAATAACTGTTAACATTAAAAGTACTAAAATAATTCCTACTGCTGACATTAATAAACCGTGATTTACTGATATATTTATAAATACTCCAATTGAAAATAACAGTCTCTCTAATAGTTTTACTAAGTATAAGCTAAATACCCCGCCTATAATGCTGCTTATAAAAAACATGTCTAAAGTTTCAAAAACAAGCATTATTATTAACTGTTTCATATTCATAGCTACTGAATACATTACTGCAAATTCTTTCTTTCTCTGCATAAATCCAATAATCTGATTATTTACAACTCCTACAAAGGTTAATAAAACTGAAAGTGAAAGAATGGTATAAACCATTTTTACAAGACTACTTACGGAATCCTCCTGACTTTTCATATAATCATCAACAGTTATTACCTTTGAGTTTAACCCCGATAATTTCTCCTTTAAGTTATTTTTAGTATCAGTTATACTTCCCTGAGCCTTTACTTCACAGACTGTTGGAATTTCTGAGAATTTATCTTTATATTCATCTAGATTTATAACAAATACATTTCTATATATACTAAATTCTGCTGAGTCTATAAAACCTGCTATGTTATAAGTATACTTATCATCGTCGTTTTTAATAGTAATATCATCCTTTACAGATAAATGATTTTTTAAGGCATAATCTTTATCTATTAATATCTCATCCCTATCTATTTTCCCTAAAAGATTATCACTATCATAAACTCCAAGCTTTTCTTCATTTAAAGCCATTAATGTTATATCTGAATTATTGTAATCTACTGAGGTATAATAACAGAAATCAATGGATTCTACTCCTTCAACATCTTTTAAGTCATAGTATTTTTCTTCTGAAGCTGCAAAATTTGAAATCTGAAGATCTGCGTCAAAGGAATTAGCAGCTGATTTAAATATTACATTTAAAGAAATGCTAAGCATATATAGCATAATTATTATACTTAATGCTACTGATACTAAAGTTACATTTGATTCTACAACTTTACTTGTTGAGATATTTTTTGCTGCTAAGGCTGCTTCATTACTAAATATTGAATTTATCTTAGAAAATATATGTGATAGAGTCTTAATTATTATAGGAATAACTAATATTCCTCCTGTCAATGCAGATACCATGGCAAGGGCTGATAAGAATAAGTTATAACTACTATTTATCTTTAATAAAATCACTGAAATTCCCAAAATAATTATTCCAAGCCCTATTTTTATTTTTGATAAACTTACAGTGGTACTTAAAGTGTTAAAGATTATATTTTTAACTGGTTTTTTACTTGCCTGTGCTATATATCTTAAGGATATTAAAAGAACTAAAATAACTGAAAAAGCTAGTGATATTAAAACATATCCTACATCTATTACTGATGTTGTATTATTTTCCACTGTGCCTGTACCATTTAAATCAGCAAATATATCTACAACCTTTGACTTAAATAATAAGGCTGTTCCTACTCCTATAGCCCCTCCAATTATTCCATAAAGGGCACTTTCTAATAATAATATAAAGTTTACCTTAACTTTACTGCATCCTATACTTCTAAAGGTTCCGATAACTGGCATTCTTCCAGCTATAATAAGCTTCATTATTGATCCAATTATACATATATTTAAAATAGTAACTGTAATTAAAATTACCATCATTATTTGAGAGAATATATTAAGGGAAGCAGACACTGCTCTTTCATCTACAGTTTTTGAACATACAAACTCCTTGTTATCCTCACTTAATGTATCTTTTGCTTCCTTAATATTTGTTCCTTCCTTAAGGTCTATTAATAATTTTGAAATCTTTGTACTGTTCTCATCTAAGTTAAAATCTTCAGTAGTCATAAAAATAACTGAACCTTCTTCTAACTTATATAAACCAGTGTTATCAGCTATGGCTGCTATGGTTAATTCCTTTTCCCCCTGGCTATCCTTAACTTTTATTTTTTCATCTAACTTAAAGTCATAATCTTTTGCTACAGCTTCACTTATTATAATTTGATTTTTATTTTTATAATCATAATTTTCACTTACTTCTTTAAATTCACAAAGTTTTTTGTTAATAAGATCTTCTCTATTTAATTCATAAAACCTTATGGTAACTACTTCATTATCCTTATCATAGGTTCCATAACTTATGTCATATTTAAATTCATCCTTGCTGTCTATATTTTTTAAATTTATATCATCCTTTGAAAATTCACGTATCTTCTCAGATGAAGGTTTTTGAATTAATAAGTCATAATCTTTATAAGTGTTTTTTAATAAATCTGTATATCTATCCCTTAAGTCATCCTTAATTGAAAGTGTTAGAAAAACTACCATGGTAGATATGATAATTGAAAATATTATCAAAGCAGATTTAAGCTTACTTTCCTTGATATTTCTTACAATATGTTTTAATAAAATACTCATAATTAATTCTCCTTAGTATCATCCCTTATTATTTCTTTTAATAATCCTACATTATATGAAATATTATCTTCGTTTAATAGTTCAAAATGCTTTCCTTTACCTTTATACAATTTAAAATTATCTTTTGTCTTTTCTTCCCACTTCATGTACTTTCCATTATTTCCCTCAGCAGAAATGTAATATACATTAAAATCGATTTTATCTTTATAAACAAATCCATTGAAATAATCTAGATACTTAACAGATTTGTTAATGTACATTTCTATAATATCTTTATCTAAACCTAATCTTAATGCTGCTTCTTCAAGCTGTTCTCTTCCCTTTTTATTTTCAGTTATAACTTCATTATGTAAAGTAGAATCTAAAACTATAAGCTTGTCTATTTTATACCCTCTTTCCTGTAACTTTAAAGCTGTTTCTAAAGCAAGACTTCCTCCTACAGAATAACCTAATAGAGTATAACTTCCTTCTTTCTGAAGTTTAAGTATTCTTTCAACATATTTTTCAATTCTATCTTCCTCTTCAATATAATCAAAGGCATAGATTGGATTATCCTTAAGCTCCATGGCAGTTTCTCTATAAAATGCTCCATAACCTACTATTGGAGGAAAGGCAAATATTTTTACATCATCCTTTTCTTCATTATAACAAACATAGTGATTTTCCTCAGATTTTATAGTATTTTCAATTAAGGCTGCCTGCTGTCTTATGCTGCTATTTGTAAATATTTCACTTAAAGGCATATCTATATTAAAGTCTTCATTAATCTTATAATTAAGCTCCACTGCCTTTATAGAATATCCTCCTACCTCAAAGAAGTTATCATCAATATGGAAATTATCTTTATTTAAAACCTTTCTCCATAAATTTAATATTCTCTTTTCAGTATCTGATAAAGCTTTTTCATCTACTACAGCTTCATTTTCTTTTTTATTCTTTTCTAATAAAGGAAGACTATTTAAGTTTATTTTCCCATTTCCTGTAATATCAATATGATCTACTTGAATAATGTAACTTGGCATCATATAGTGAGGTAATTTATTATCAAGAAAGGCCTTAAGATTATCTATTTCTATTTCTACTTCAGAAATGAAGTAAGTAAATAATGATAGATTATCTCTGCTATCCTTTCTTAAAACTGAATGACATTCATCAATCATTCCATAGCTTAATACTTTTTTATCAATTTCATCCAATTCTACTCTATAACCATTTACTTTAGACTGTCTATCACTTCTTCCTAGAAGCTGTATATCTCCATTATTAAGAATTCTACCTATATCTCCAGTTCTATAAATAACTTCTTTATTTAATTTTATAAATCTATCTTTAGTTAAAGTTTCATTATTTATATATCCCTTAGAAACACCTGCTCCACTTATACATACTTCACCATAAATACCTATTGGAACATAGTTTAAATTATTATCTAAAATATATACCTTAGTATTATCTATAGGCTTTCCTATAACCTTTGTAATGCTGCTTAAATCTTTGCATTTGAAGTCTAGTTTTTTAGTTATTACGCCTATGGTTGTTTCTGTTGGTCCATAATGGTTTATAAATTCTGCTTTTGTGAAAATATTTTTAGCCTTTAAAACATCATCATATCTTAAGGTTTCTCCACCCATTACTATTAATCTAATATTTTCAATAGCCTTAAATCTGTTAAAATCTTTATGAGATATTATCAAAGATAAAAGGGTTGGAGTCATCTTTAAATAAGTAATGTTATTATCATATAAATAATTTAATAGAAATTTAGAATCTATATATTCTTCCTTCTTTATAAAATGAAGTTCTGCACCTGATAATATGCTTGTATAAAGGACAGTATACCCTAAATCAAAACATAATGATGATAACATAAGTGACTTATCTAAATTTGTTATTTCATTTTTCTTTATAAAAAAGTTAACATAATTTAATAAATTTTTATGACTTATAGGTACTCCTTTAGGTTTTCCTGTTGTTCCTGAAGTATAAATAATGTAAGCTGTATCATCGCCCTTAGCTTCAGGTAAAACTTTTCTTCCTTTAAAATCTTCTAAGTCTGAATTATCAAAGGCATATCTGCCTCTTGTTATAATTTTTTTATCGTCCTTATTAATCTTAATAACAACGTCATAACGATATTTTGTTAATTCATTTTCTACTGTATAAATCTTGTTTAAACATTGAACTTCCTCTATATTTTCATTACTTTCTGCAAGGCTTAAGAAAAAGTTTCTAGGTAAAAACAGCTTTGTATCAATATTGTCTATACTTACTGAGTTACGTTTTTCCGGATGTTCATTTCTATAATTTAGTAATTCATTTATAAAGGTTTCTTTAGTATCTAGATCCATTACATCACCAATAAAGATAATTCCCTTATTCTCTAGCATGTTTATACATTTATTAATAACCTTCATTAAATAATTATGGCCATGAAAACAGTGAATAACACTATTAATTACTATGACATTAAACTTTTCATCTATAGTATCTATTTCATCTGCAAGAAGTCTATAAAGTTTGATATTTTTAAAGCCTTTTTCATCTATTTTTCTTTTATCATAATCTAAAATTTTGCTATTTAAATCTGTACCAACATAAAGCTTTGCATTCTTTGCTAAGTTAAACATAGTAATACCTGAAGCACATCCTACTTCAAGAATTTTAGTCCTTTTATTTATATATGGACTAACCTTTTTATAAACATTTTCTGAGTATTCCTTCATTTCTATTTCACTAAAGCTTTCACCTGTAAAACTGTTTGTCCATCCACCACCTGTTATATCATCAGCAGCATTATCAGCCACGTAATTCCACAGTTTTTCATCCATCATGATATTTTTTTCTTCTTCTGTTTCACCTTCAACGTTGTCAGTATCAAGGCATATGTATGAATTTAATCCTTCACATTCCCATATAAAATCATTAAGGAGTTTAATATGTTTCTTCTTAGAAATTATCATGGATATTTTAGAATCTTCTATTATACTCTTTAATCTATCCTTAGGACAGTTTACATCAAGAGGAACATAAGCTGAAGCTATATTTGTAACAGCTAAAGCTGACATTACAAATTCCCCTCCATCCTCCATAAATATACCAACTCTATCTTTAGGTTTAACTTTATCTTTTAAGAAGGCTGACAAGGTATTAATTCTTTCTTCAGCCTCTTTATAGCTTGTCTTATTGCCCTTATCTATAAAAACTGCATTGTCTCCATATTTATATACTGTAGATAAGAATTTTTCATTAATGTTTTCAATTTTTTCATGAATACATATAGTGTCATTAAGGCTTTCTATAATTTCCTTATCCTTTTCTAAATTTATATCTATATCTTGAAGTTTTATATAAAAATCTGAAGTAATTACATCTATAAGTTTTATAAATCTTTCAATAAAAAGCTTAATAGTTTCCTTCTTATATAAATTGCTGCAATATTCAATTTTAAAATTCATGGCATTATCCCTTGGATAAGCATGAATGTCTATATCAAATCTAGCTGCTCCTTGTTCTATATCAATCATGTCTACTTTGAAGTCTATATTTTCATCTTTACTATTTGAAATATTCTGCATTGCAAATAGCACATCAAAAATAGGATTTCTTTTAACACTTCGATCCTTAACAACATTTTCAACAAGCATTTCAAAAGGATAATCTTGATTTTCATAACTTTCTAAAACTGTTGTTTTTACTTCCTCTAAGAATTCTTTATAGGATTTTTCTCCTTCTGGGAAATTACGTAAAGCCAAGGTGTTAACAAATAAACCTAAAGTATTTTTAAAGTCTTCATACTTTCTTCCTGAAATAGGTGTACCTATTACATTTTCACTTTGATTTGTATACTTGCTTAATAAAATACTTAAAGCTGAAAGGTAAAACATATATTCTGATACATCTAATTTCTTTATAGCCTTATTTACCTTATTAAATAAATCTCCTTTAATTTCAAATCTTTCAACAGCACCTTCAACCTGTACTAAATCACTCCTTTCAAAGTCTACAGGCATATCAAGAGGTTCTCCTAGATTTTCAAATTTCTTTAACCAATATTTTTCTTGCTCCTTAAATAATTCACTTTCAAAAAACTTGTTCTGCCATTCTGAAAAATCCCTATATTGATATTTAACAGGTTCTAACTTTCCTCCATTATATAATGTAAGAAATTCTTCAACTAAAATAGAACTACTAAATCCATCAGTACATATATGATGCGCATCTACCATAAGAACATAAGAATCCTTTTCTTCACCAATTACTATTCTCATGATAGGTGCTTTTAGTAAGTCAAAAGGTCGTATAAAAGTCTTTGCAAATTCTTCAGTAGATTTATAATTGCTCATATCTGTAAATGTAATGTTAAGAACTGCATCATCCTTAACCCTTTGATATAAAATACCATCCTTTAATTCATAGATAGTTCTTAAAACTTCATGTCTATTAAGAAGTTCTTTAAATATACTTCTAATTTTCTTCTTATTTAAAGCTGTAAAAATCCTTACTATAATAGGTGCATTATATGTTATGGAATCTTTAAACATTTTATTCATAACATACATTCTATTTTGTGCCCTTGAGGCTTCACATTCCTTAGTTTCTACCTTTTCAACACTATATATTTCTCTCTTTTCAGATTTATCTATAAGTGTTTCTATCTTTTTTAATAAATCCTTTATTTTAAATCCTTCATAAAATATTTTTACTGGAACATCTATTAAGTATTTTTTTCTTACCTTAGATATAAACTGCATTATTTCCAAGGAGTTTGCTCCTATATCAAACACATAGTCCTCTAAAGTAAAGTCTGAATTTTTAACTACCTCTTTAAACATGACAGTTAATATTTCTAAAGTACTTCCTGAATATTGAGTATTATCTTGCTGAAAATCACTTCCCATTTCACTAAAAAACTTAGGACTTCCCTTTAAATATAAACTTCTTCTTTCAAAAGGATAAACAGGAAGAGAAATTATATAAGCTTCTTTATCTACAACTTTACTCCATTCTATTTCATGACCAGTATTAACTAAGTCTACAACGGCCTTTAAAGCATCCTCCCTATTAGATACTAAGAAACATGATGTAACTTCCTCCATGGTAAAAGCTAATTTTATTATCTTTCTTAATTCCTCAGAAAATCCTACTGCCAGCATAATTTCATAACCAGCACCATATAATTTCCTTATTAAGCTTGTCCATCTATTAACATCTAAGGCATTAGACTTTTCAACATGTGTTTTTGAAACTTTCATAACTAAATCTTCTAAGGTCATGGATTTTCTTAAATAATCTCCTATAAGGTTTCCTTCTGCAATACCAACTACTGCATTTATATTTATAGAATAATTTTTTAAAGTATTAACTATATATAAAACTTCACATAAATATCTTTTTAAGTTCTCTTGTAAATCTGATTTTGCAATATAAACATATTCTTTAGGTATAGTATTTTTTATATTCTTTAAACTTATATCTCTATAGGACCATTCATTGATTCCTGGTAATATGTATACAGCTTTTCTTGAAATTTTTTTTATATCTGCATATTTAAAGTTCTCTTCTCTAACAAATTTCTCTAACTTTTCTATTAATTCCTCTATTGAAGATACAGCTGTTATAAATTTATATTTAAGATTTCTTCTTCCATGATTAAGAGTATAAGAAACATTCTTTAAACTTATTTTCTCAGAATTCTTTTTCAAAAAGCTCATGATATTTGCTGCATATTTTAAAAGAGAAACCTTAGTTCTAGCAGATATTTCTACTATTTCAGAAGTATTAATTTTTTCTCTTTTATTTTCAAATTCTTCTACTATTACATGGGCATTAGTTCCAGTAAGCCCTAAAGAAGAAACTCCTGCTCTTCTTATTTTTTCATTCCAGCTGCAATTTTCTGTTGCAACATATACTGGTGATTTTTCAAATCCTATATAATAGTTAGGTTCTGTAAAGAATAAGGACGGTACTATATGCCTATTCTTCATCATTAAAATAACCTTTACTAAATTAAACAATCCAGATACAGAACCAGTATGTCCAATATTTGTTTTTACTGACCCTATACCTATGGATTGATAAGGAATATCAAAGTCCTTCATTACTGATGTAATAGCACTAATTTCTATAGGATCTCCTATTTTTGTAGCTGTACCGTGAGCTTCTATGTAGGAAATAGTTTCTGGTGATACTCCTGCATCTTTTATAGCAGCTCTAATTACTTCTGCTTGAGCTTTTTCTGAAGGTGCTGCTATACCATTAGCTCTTCGTCCATTATTATTAACAGCACTTCCTTTTATTATGGCATGAATATGATTTCTGTCTTTAACTGCCTTTTCATAGTCCTTTAGTATAAGAACTACTCCTCCTTCGCCCTGAACAAAACCATCTGAATCTCTATTAAAGGCTTTAGTTCTGCTTTCTTCCGACATAACTGAATTAGTTATATCTGCATCTATTTCCTGTGGGAAAAGATTTAGCTGTACAGCACCTACTACTGCCTGATTTATAGTTCCATTTCTTATAGCTTCGACTGCTAAGTTTAATGCAACTAAAGTTGATGAACAAGCAGTATCTAAATTAAATACTGGTCCTTGCAAATCAAAGGTATAGGCAGCTCTTGCAGCATTAACTCCATCAAGGCCATTGACAAATTCTAAGGAATTACCTTCTGAAAATAAATTTTTATACTGATTACTAGAATTTCCTACGTATACACCAACATTTCTATCTTCTAAGGTATCAACATTTATTCCTGCATCTTCAAAAGCCTCTTCAATAAGCTCTAAAAATATCCTTTGCTGAGGATCTATATGTTTACTTTCTTCAACACTTATTTGAAAAAATTCTGGTTCAAAATATGTAACATTATCAATGTATCCACCTTTTACAAAGCTCTTAGATTCATCAAAATTTATTATGTTCTTTAATTCCTTAATTCTGCTTTTAGGAAAATTCCTTATTAAATCTTTACCATCTTTTAATGCATTCCAAAACTCATCATAATTATTAATTTGTGAAGTTTTTAGAGACATTCCAATAACTGCAATTTCTTTCCTTTCCATAATAACTCACTTTCATACTAAAATTTATTTAATATTTAAATCAACATAATCTGGAATAGGTATATTATCAAAAGTTTCTCTTTCTAATAAAACCTCTGTTCCTTTTCTTTGTATTTCTTTAAAGCCCATAAAACGATAAGTCATATACATAATTCGATTTCTATCTGTTTCAATAAATTCAGCTATAAGTTTTTTCTTTTCTTTATTTGCAATATCTATAATGTAAGACATAAATACTGTTCCAACACCTCTAGACATTACCCTGCAAGACATTAGAAATAACTTAATTCTTATTTTCTCTTCATCTCTTTCTAATAATGAAATACCTATCTTTCCATAGCTTCCATAAACATCTTCAAGCTCTGCAACTAAAATAATATACTTAGGATCTTCTAACATTTCCTTTAACTCAGAGTAAGAATATGTATATCCTGTTGTATTCAACTGATGAGTTCTTATTGTTAGTTCTTCAACCCTTTGCAAATCTTCCTCAGTAGCTCTTGAAATCTTCATTTTAAGATTTAATGTACTTAGGAATTCATTAGATGTTCCCTGAAAATTTTCTTCAATGTCCTTTCTTTTCATATCTGTTATGTACATTTCACGTCTTCTTGAAGAATCTACTGTATTAAATCTTGGAATAAACTCTTCTTTATCTAATAGCTTGTCTAAATCCCTAGAACCTACTGTTAGTATTTCTGGATATACAGAATTTACTTCATCTCTTTCAAAAGCTTGATCATCTATAAATGCTAAGGAATCAATTCCTATATTAAGATCTTTAGCTATTTCTTTTAAAGACTCTGATTTTCTATTCCAATTTATTTTCGGTACTAAGAAATATTCATCAATAGATAACTCCTTTAACTTTTTCATAGCCACATCATATTGATTTTTACTTGAAATAGATTGTAATATTCCCCTTTTATCTAAAGTCTTTATTACATTAATAACATTATCTTTTAATTTAACATTATCATTTTCAGAAAGTATTCCATCCCATAAGGTATTATCTAAATCCCATACTAAACATTTAATACTCATTGATTATTTTTCCTTCTTACTTTCTATAAATTCTGTTATTTTGTTTAATGTAGTGAAATTATCTATATCCATATCATCATTTTCTACTGTAATATCAAATTCCTTTTCTATAAACATTATTAATTGCATTGAGAATAAAGAGTTTGCTATTCCACCTTCAAAAAAGTTTTCATCATCACCAATTTCATCTCTTCTAAAACTTCTTAATAAAAATTTCTTTACTGTTTCTTTTGTTGTCATAACAAATTACCTTCTTTCTTAATATATATAAAATCCTTCTCCAGATTTTCTTCCAAGCTTTCCTTCCTCAACCATTCTAATTAAAAGAGGACAGCATTTAAATTTTTCACCTTTAAAATAATTACCTAAAACTTTTATTGAATTTACTACTGTATCTATACCTATTAAATCTGCTGTTTCTAAAGGCCCCATTTTATGTCCAAAGCACTTTTTGAAAATATCATCCACAGTTGCTGCATCTGCTACACCTTCTAAAACTATATAAGCTGCTTCATTCATATATAAATGTGAGATTCTATTTGAAACAAATCCTGGAGAATCATTAACAATTAAACCTTCTTTATTAATGGACTTTAATAAAGAAATAACTTCTTCTTCACAATTATTAGAAGTATACTTGCTTTTGATTACTTCTACTGTATCCTTCATAGGTACTGGATTCATAAAGTGAATTCCAATAACCTTTGATTTATCTTCCATAACATCTGCTATTTCTTCTATAGGAATACAAGAAGTATTGACTATATATAGCCTGTCTTCCTTATGTTGATTTCTTAATTCCTTGTATAATTTGATTTTAGAATTTAAATCTTCTACTATGTTTTCTATAATATATTTACAAGGCTCTAAATCTATAAGATTTGAAGTAAAATGAATTCTATTTACTACATCATCAATACTTCCCTGCATTTCTGCTTTTTTCATCATCTTAATAAATCTTAAATTCATAGTTATGCTTTTCTTAGATTCCTCTAACTGCTTTTTATTTATATCATTTAGATATACTTCATAACCATTCATAGCAAAGGATTGAGCCACACCCATTCCTATTACCCCAGCTCCTATTACTCCAATCTTATTCATCACTCTTCCCCCTTACTTCTTTTAATTTTCTTTCTATAAATTCCTCAGGCTGTTTTTTAATTTCTAGAATTTTTCTTAAGTAACCTAAAGCTTTTTCTATATTATCTTTAGAAATTTCCGTATTGTTATTTTCTGAAGTTAACCTTAATTCCTTCATCCAGGTATAAGGCTTTATAACTTTTTCTTCATAATCCTTTTTGCTTATATCTCTATTAAGATTTTTCACAGACACGGCTACTCTAAGGCAGGATACAAGTATTTCTTCATTTCTATTTTTCTTTGAAGATGCTACTTCTTGTTGGAATTCTACAAGGTCGCTTTTATCATCTAACGCTATAACCTTCATTGAATTGCTTTGACTTTTTATTAAATCCCTAAGTACTGTTTTAGGTCCTACTTCTATACAATAGTCAACACTATATTCTTCCATTTTCTTTACAGAATCACTCCATAAAACAGGATTTATAAGCTGTTTTTTTAAGTTGTCCTTAAACTTTTTGCCTTCAAAACATACGTCACCAGTACAATTGGTTATAATAGGATACAGGCTATTATTAAAGGTATATTTTTCAATTTCAACCTCTAAGTTTTCAGCCACCTTTGCCATTAAAGGGCAGTGTACAGGAACACTGTCATACATTACAGTAAAGTCTACCCCCTCTGAAGCCATAATATTTTCTGCCTCATAAATACTGTCTTCATGTCCTGATAAAATATATTGCTGTGGTGAATTACAACAAGATACATAAAGCTGCTTTCCTTTCCCATTAAATTTTTTACATAAATTTTTTACATAACTTAAACTTTCTCCATTAACTATGGTCATAGCACCTTCAGTATTATCAATATCTACCCCTCTTAAATGAACTATTTTTAATGCCTCTTCAAATTCTATAACACCACTACAAACAAGAGCTGTATATTCTCCAAGGCTATGGCCTAAACTAATAACAACCTGAAGGTTATTCTTTTCAATATATACTTTGTACATAATATAACTTATAGTTAGTATGGCAGGCTGTAGATATTTATTTTGTGACAACTTTGACAGCCTTCCTTCTAAACATAATTTTTTTAAATCAAAATCTAAAACCCTATTAGCTGTATTAAATATTTCTTCCGCAATTTCATATTTTTCTATGAGTCTTTTTCCCATACCAATATATTGGGAGCCAGAACCTGGAAAAACTAAAGCCACTTTCATAATTACGCCTCCAACCCTAATAAATTATTTACATACTGCAGCAATAAAATCATAAACATAGTTTTCACTTACTTCTACATTTAAAACTTCTAATCCACTTTTCTTAATCTGCTTTGTAAGATCTTTTTTACTTAATAACTCTCTATAGCCTAAATTTTTTTCTGGGAAGGAATTATAATATAACCTTGTTAATATGGTATCCATTGGCACTATAACTATGATTATTCCATCTTCTTTACAAAATTTTTTATGAATCTTTAAGATTTCATCCTTATTTTCAAAATGCTCTATAACTCCAAAGCTGCACACAATGTCATACTTTTTTTTGCTGGAATATTTAAATATATCACACATTTCATAATGAACATTATCTGTAATATTAGTAATGGTTCTCTTAAAGGCTTTATAAGATTCTTCACAACTATCTATCATAGTTGTATTACCACCATACATAGTCATAAGAGTTCTAGATAAATATCCTGTGCCTGCTCCTAACTCAAGGATTTCAGGATTTTCTATATCATGCTTTCTTGTAAGGCTTCTTAATAATTTCATAAGACTTAATCCTAAAAGCTGATTATTTTCCTTTAACATATTTCTGTTATTTATAAAATAATCTTCAAAATTAATTTCTGGGACAAGATTCTTGTCCTTATTTTCAAAATAATTGTCCCAGTTAAAATTAACATCAGTATTTTTTGTAATATACAATGTACCCCTCTCCTTTTGTTAAAATTCAAACTTTTCTATGTTATCTTCTAAAACTTCTTCTTTTCCTAAATCCTCATTAATCTTTTTAGCCATGGCAGCTATTGTAACATACTTAAATATATCTACAATTTCATAATTAACTTGAAACTTTTCATTTATTTTCTGAAGAAGCTGTATTGATTTTAATGAGTCCCCTCCAATATCAAAAAAAGCATCTTCAATACTAATTCTATCAATCTTAAGCAATTCTCTCCAAATTTCAGCTAAGTTTTTTTCCACCTCTGTTTTAGGTTCTACATAGTTTGCTTCATTGTCTTTTAACAACTTTTCAATTTCTTTAAAGTCTGCTTTTCCAGAAGATAGTCTAGGTATATATTCTAATTCCTCTATACGCTTTGGAACCTTGTTACTTGGAAGGTTATTATATAATTCTTCCTTTATATCTGAAATCTCTAAATTATCAGTAACTACAAAAGCATTTAAAACTCCATCATTATTTACAACTACCGCATCTAAAACTTTAGGTATTTTTTTAATTTCATTTTCCACGGCTCTTATATCTAATAAATTATCCTTATAAATAATCTTTATATTTCCATCCTGGTTCCAAGCCGCTTTAATGCCTGTGTTATACATATATCCACCCTTGATAAATGGATTTTCTTCCTTCTTACTTTCAAGCATAATAACATGTCCTCCAACATATAAATCTCCCGTCATTCCCACACCACATAAAGCTTTTTTCTGTGATAATATGTAAAGACTTAAAGAAGCTGAAGGTTTTCCTGCTGTCATAACTTCTGAAGATTTAATTTCCTTTGCTTCATAAGCTGTTAAATAAGGCATATTACCTATTGGTGAATAAAGATAAATCATTCTTTCCCTATTTCTTATATTATTAAAGTTAATTAAAAGACTGCTTTCTAACTCTTCTCCTAAAGGGAAGAAATATTTAAAATCTTTATCCTTATTACTATCCTTTAACAGTAAGTTGAGTTTATAAGGGTTCATAATAAGATGAGTAACCTTTGATGATAACTCTTCTATATTTCTTGTTAAAGATAGGCTTCCACCTTTCACAAAGTAAGTTAATACTGCTGTAATAAATACTTTATTGCTATCCTTTAAATCTATTCCATAGTGATTTTCATAAGCTGTATACTTTTCACCTAAATCTATTAGGCTGCTATTTAAAATATCTCTTGAAACAGCCTTTCCTCTTGGAATACCTAGGGTATTATCATAGTTAATATAAGCTATAGAACTTTTATTCATTCTCTCTGTCTTAATTTCTTTATTTAAGCTTTCTCGTAAAAGCACATTAATATACGGTATGCCTTTATATTTATTAACTTTTTCGCTATCCTTAACTAATACAGCTTTAGCCTTGCTGTCTTCTATTATGTAATTAATCCTATTTTCTTTCACAGTAGGATCTAATAGTACAAAGGCTGCTCCAATTTTTAATACTGCATAAATCCCAATTACAGCCTCTAGGGATTTTTCAAGTTGAAGAATTACAACATCCCCCTCCGTAATTCCTTCCTCTGTTAACTTTTCTTTTATACTTTCAGTTAATAAATTAACCTGACTATATGTATACTCTTCATCTTCAATCTTTAAGGCTATTTTTTCTCCATTCTCTATAGAATTCTCTTCAAATAAATCCATTAAATCCTTAGATGAAAATTTATCTAAAGCACTATGACTAAAGTTTTTAATTATATTCTCTTTTTCCTCTTCTTTTAAAACACTATTATCAAAAATATTCATATTAGCATTTTCTATCATGCTATTTATGATATTCTTATAATATTTAGCTAAATTTTTAATTGTGCTTTCCTTAAACAAATCAACAGAGTATTGGAAGGATAAATCATTTCCTTCTTCCTCCTTTTTAACTCCCAGACTTAAATCAAACTTAGTGCTGCTGCTTTCTATTTCTAAAGGTTCTGATTCCATGCCATCTAATTTAAAGCCATTTTCTAAACTATCCTGCATAACAAACATTACATCGAATAAAGGATTTCTTGACATATCACGACTTATGCCAACATCCGAAATAATATCTTCTAAAGGATATTCCTGATTCTCATAAACCTTTAAACATACCTTTTTTACATGTCTTAACAAATCAGAATATGTATAGTTTTTATTTATCTTACATCTAAAAGGTAATGTAGATGCAAACATTCCTATCATGTTTTCTGTATCTCTATGTACTCTTCCGCTTAGTGGGCTTCCTACCACTATATCTCTATCTCCAGAAAACTCACTTAATAAAATTACATAAACAGCTAGAAATACCATAAACTCAGTTACATTATTATCTTTGCATAGCTTATTTAACTTTTCTATATACTCTTCCTCTAATCTAAAATCAATGCTGCTTCCATTAAAGCTCTGGGTTTTACCTCTATTAAAATCAAGAGGAATATTAAGTAAAGGTACTTTATCCTTAAATACTTCCTTCCAAAATGAACTTTTAGAAGTTAAATCCTTATTTACAAGCCACTCACTATAATCCTTATATTGAATAGATAAAGGAGGTAATTCCTTACCTTCATATAGTTCTATAAATTCCTTGACTAAGACATTCATAGAATATCCATCCCCAATAATATGATGCATATCAAACATTAAAATATCATTGTCTATATTACCTGTAATAACTCCAGCCCTCACTAAAAATCCTTTCTCCAAATTAAAAGGTTTAATGAAGCTTTTAACTATTTCTTTAACTTTTTCTTCACTATATTCATCTACTTTAAATTCTAAAACTTCAGTACTTCCTTCTAAAACTTTTTGAACCATTTTAGAATCTTTCATATAAAAGGCTGTTCTAAAAACTTCATGTCTTGCAACTAACTCTTTAAAAGCAAGTCTTATTTTCTTTATATCAATCTTGCCCTTTATCTTAAATATAGCTGGCATATTATATGTAGTACTATTTTTGTCTAAATTTTCAACTATGAAAATTCTCTTTTGAGAAGACGTCATTTCATAATATTCCTTTTTCTCTGCCTTTAATATAGGTTCATATTTACCATTACCATTTTCCTTAATATATTTTGCCGTCATTTCAATAGTTGGATTTTCAAAGAAGTAAGATATAGGAATTTCAACACCAAATTCTTTAAAGACTTGGTTTAAAAACTTAGCAGCTAAAAGAGAATATCCTCCCATTTCAAAGAAATCATTTTTAATTCCCACCTTTTCAAGGGATAAAATTTCCTTCCACATAGATAAACATTTTTCTTCTATTTCATTTCTTGGATCTATAAATTCTACTGAGTAGCTTAATAGTTTTCCTTTATTTTTAAGAACTCTTTTATTAACCTTTCCTGCAGGGGTCATTGGGATTTCGTTAACTTCATAAAAACTTTTAGGTATCATATAATTAGGAAGATATTTTTCTAAGAAGCTTTTTACATCTCCTGCATTAATTTTATTACTTATCTTTAAATAAGCTGACAGTTCCTTATTATTAGAAATACTTTCTTCAAAGGTTACTACAGCTTGCTCTATATCTTTATGCTGTAATAATACCTTTTCAATTTCAAAAAGTTCTACTCTAAAACCTCTGATTTTTATCTGTTCATCTTTACGTCCTAAATATTCAACTTCTCCGTCTTCAGACCATCTTCCTAAATCTGATGTGTGATATAATCTATATTCTTCTAAAACATTTTCTCGAAACTTTTCTAAAGTTAAAGCTTCATTGTTTAAATATCCCTTAGCTAATCCCTTTCCTGCAATACAGATTTCGCCTTCAATTCCAATAGGCATTTCATTTTCAAACTCATCAACAATATGTATTCTAGTATTTTTTATAGGCTTTCCAATAGTTATGTATGTATCAATATTTATATCACGTTTTACTGAGGTTACTACTGAATTTTCTGTAGGACCATATTCATTATTTATCTCTATATTTTCATTAATCTTTTTACTAAGTTTAACTAAGGATTTATTAAGCTTTTCACCTGCTAAGGTAACTAATCTCAATGATTTTAAACTTTCTTTATCTGCTTCATTTAAGATAGATTCATACATAGTAGGCACAGCTATCATATTAGTTACTGCATGATTCTTAATGATATCTAATACGGCCTTAGGATTTATAGATGTCCACTCATCTATTAAAACTACTTCACATCCAGATAAAAGTCCTGTAAAGAAGCTGGTTATAAATCCATCAAAAACATATGAAAATAGCTGTAGTGTTACATCACTATTCTTTAAAGAGT
>CAKVFO010000047.1 GCA_934746785.1 uncultured Clostridium sp.
CCCATAAGGCTGATAGAAATTGAGAAATAACTGTAGCAAGAGCGGCACCTGTTACTCCCATGTTTAAAAAGAAAATAAAAATAGGGTCTAATATAATATTGATTACAGCGCCAATCAATGTTGTTATCATACCAGTTTTAGCAAAACCCTGAGAATTTATAAAACTGTTCATTCCAAGACTTATCATTACAAAAACACTACCAATAAGATAAATAGTTATATAATTATTCGCATATATATAAGTATCAGAACTGGCTCCGAATAGAAAAATGATAGGTGTTTTTATTAAAAGACCTAAGACAGTTATAATTACTCCACTAGAAATTAAAAGAGAGAAGGCGTTGCCGATGATTTTTTCTGCTTCTTCTATATTACCTTTACCTCTTTCTAGAGAACAAAGAGGAGCACCGCCCATACCAAAAAGATTAGCAAAGGCAAGGATAAAAGTTATTATAGGAAAGGTTAAACCAACTCCAGTTAATGCCATAGATCCATAGTTGGAGATTTTTCCTATATACATTCTATCTACAACATTATAGAGAATATTGATAAACTGTGCTAATGTCATAGGAATTGCTAGATGAAAAATTAGCTTTGAAATATGTCCTTTAGAAAAGTCATTATCTTGTTCCATATATATTCCTCCGTTCGTACTTGAAAATTAAATATAAAATTACAATATTAACTAAAGTGATAATATAAATTATATACCAATATAGGGATAAAGAAATAAATAATATATTTTTTCAATAAAAAAGTTAGTATTTCTAATCTTAGAAATTAGTATTTCTAACTATAACTATATAATTTATGTAAAGTTTAACTTGAAATTAATATTTGTTAAGGAATAATATTACAAAAGAAAAGATGCTGACAATATAGTAATAACATATATCTTAAGGTACATAAAATGTTAAAAATAAGAGATATTAAGGGCAAATCAAATAATAAATAAATATTTCTTAAAATACAATATGATTACAGAGGATTTCAAGAAGAGAGGAGCAAAGTTGGATATATATAAGCGTGGATTAATATGGATAAAAATATATTTTTTGAAGCAAAAATTTAGTATTACTAATCTTTGAAATTAGTATTGCTAACTTTACACAAATGCTGTATAATGTTCTTGTTTTGAAACAAAAATGTATTAAAGAAGAAGAGGTGTAATAAATGGGAAGAGCATTAATTATAGGTGCAGGTGGTGTAGCAAATGTAGTAATACATAAATGCTGCCAAAATTCAGAGGTATTTGAGGAAATTTGTATAGCTAGTAGAACCCTTTCAAAGTGTGATGCTATTAAAGAGAAACTTCAGGGAGGAAAGACTAGGATAACCACCGCAAAAGTAGATGCGGATAATGTAGATGAATTAATTGAATTAATTAATAACTACAAGCCAGATATAGTTATTAACGTAGCATTACCATATCAAGATTTAACTATAATGGATGCTTGTCTTGCTACTAAAGTAAATTATATGGACACTGCAAATTACGAACCTTTAGATACAGCTAAGTTCGAATATAAATGGCAATGGGCATATAGAGAAAAGTTTAAGGAAGCAGGAATTACTGCCCTTCTTGGAAGTGGTTTTGATCCAGGAGTAACAGGTGTATTTAGTGCCTATGCATTAAAACATCATTTCGATGAAATTCATACAATAGATATTGTAGATGCCAATGCAGGAGATCATGGATATCCATTTGCAACTAACTTTAATCCAGAAATTAATATAAGAGAAGTAAGTGCAAAGGGAAGTTACTTTGATAATGGAAAGTTTATTGAAACTGAACCAATGTCAATAAAGAGAGTTTATGATTTACCTGAAATAGGACCTAAGGATATTTATCTTCTTCATCATGAAGAACTAGAATCTTTAGCTTTAAATATACCAGGAATTAAGAGGATGAGATTCTGGATGACTTTCTCAGAAAGTTATTTAAATCACTTAAAAGTACTTGAAAATGTAGGTATGACATCTATAGAACCAATAGAATTTGAAGGAAAACAAATAGTTCCATTACAATTCTTAAAGGCTGTTTTACCAGATCCAGCATCACTTGGCCCTAGAACTAAAGGTAAAACAAATATAGGGTGTATTTTTACAGGAATTAAAGATGGAAAAGAAAAAACTTACTATCTTTATAATGTGTGCGATCATCAAGAATGTTATAAAGAAGTAGGCTCACAAGCCATTTCTTATACAACAGGTGTACCAGCTATGATAGGTGCTATGATGCTTATGACTGGTAAATGGAAAGGACCTGGAGTATTTAATATAGAAGAGTTTGATCCAGATCCATTTATGGATGCCTTAAATAAGTTTGGTCTTCCTTGGAAGGAAAGCTTTGCACCAGATTTAATAGATTAGGAGTTTTTTGATGAATGTGGATTTTACTAAGCTTAAAACTCCATGTTATGTGGTAGATGAAAGGCTTATAAGAAAAAATTTAAAAATTTTAAAGACTGTTAAAGATAGAACAGGATGCAAAATTCTTTTAGCTCAAAAAGCTTTTTCAATGTATTCATTATATTCTTTAATTGCTAAATATTTAGATGGAGTAACATCTAGTTCTCTATTTGAAGCAAGATTAGGCTTTGAAGAAATGGGAAAAGAGGTACATATATATGCACCAGCTTATAGAGAAGATGAATTTGATGAAATTGTAAGATATAGCGATCACATTGTCTTCAATTCTTTTGAACAGTGGATAAAATTTAGAGGAAAATTAGAAAGCAGCAATAAGAAAGTTGAAAGTGCTATAAGAATAAATCCTGAATATTCAGAGATAGAAACAGATATATATAATCCTTGTTTTAAAAATTCAAGAATGGGAACAACTTTAGAATATCTAAAAGATAAGGATTTACAAGGTCTTGATGGAATTCATTTTCATACTATGTGTGAACAGAATTCTGACACATTAGAAAGAACTATCAAAGTTGTAGATGAGAAATTTGGTGAAATTTTAAAGAATGTAAAATGGATTAACTTTGGAGGAGGACATCATATTACAAGAGATGATTATGATATAGACTGTTTAGTTAAATCTATTTTATTTATAAAAGAAAAATATAATATTGAAGTTTATCTTGAGCCGGGAGAAGCAATTGCATTAAATGCAGGATATTTAGTATCAACAGTTTTAGATACTATGAAGAATGGAATGAACATTGCAATTATGGATACATCAGCAGAATGTCATATGCCAGATGTTTTAGAGATGCCTTATAGACCTAATATTATAGGTTCAGGTATGCCTTCTGAACTTAAATATACTTATAGATTAGGAGGACCAACTTGTTTGGCTGGTGATATTATAGGTGATTATTCTTTTGATAAAGAATTAAAGGCTGGCGATAAATTAGTATTTTGCGATATGGCTCATTACAGTATGGTAAAAAATAATACTTTCAATGGGATTAATCTGCCAGATATAGTTTTATTAAATGATAATGGTTTTGAAGTTATAAGAGAATTTAAGTATGAAGATTTCAAATCTCGTTTATAGTTAAATTCATTTGTAAAATCCCTTGTTTCTAATGTATAGACAAGGGATTTTTATTAATGTATAGAAAAGTATAGATATTTTTTTATAAGGAGTGATAAAGGATGACCGATAAGATAAAATTGTATGGATTTAATAATCTTACAAAGACCTTGAGCTTTAATATTTATGATATCTGTTATGCAAAGACTGAAAAAGAACAAAAGAAATATATTTCTTATATTGATGAACAGTATAATGCAGAAAGATTAACTAATATATTAAAGCGCGTTACGGAAATGATAGGAGCACATGTTTTAAATATATCAAAACAAGACTATGATCCTCAAGGAGCAAGTGTAACTCTTACTATTTCAGAGCAGAATTTACCTTTATCTCTTATAGATAAATCCTGTAATATGAGGAAATACTCAGATGAAGCTGAGATTATGAAAACAAGAGATTCTGTAGTTGGTCACTTGGATAAAAGTCATGTTACAGTACATACTTATCCAGAGTATCATCCAGATACTTCAATTGCTACTTTTAGAGTAGATATTGATGTGGCAACTTGTGGAACTATTTCTCCTTTAAATGTTCTTGATTATTTAATTGGAAGTTTTGATTCAGATATCATTACTATAGATTATAGAGTAAGAGGATTTACTAGAAATGTTGATGGTAAAAAGATATTTATAGATCACTATATAAACTCTATACAAAATTACATAGCTGATGAAACTTTAAAGAAGTATGATGCAATAGATGTAAACGTGTATCAGGCAAACATTTTTCATACTAAGATGCTTATTAAGGAAATGGAACTTCAAAACTATTTATTTAACACAGATGTTTATGAACTTTCGCCTAAAAAAAGACTTGAAATTACGAATAGTTTAAGACAGGAAATGATTGAGATATTCAGCGGAACTAATATCTATTAAAGAGGAGAGAAGAAATGAAAGAACTTAAAAATAAAAATGCACCTATACTTGAAGCTTTAGAGAGATATAAAAAAATGAGGGTACTTCCATTTGATGTACCGGGTCATAAAAGGGGTAAAGGTAATAAAGAATTAACTAAGTTTTTAGGGGAACAGTGCTTAACTGTTGATGTTAATTCAATGAAACCTTTAGATAATTTATGTCATCCAGTTTCAGTTATTAAAGAGGCACAAGAATTAGCAGCAAAAGCTTTTGGAGCAAAGGATGCTTTTTTTATGGTAAATGGAACAACTTCTGCAGTTCAGGCAATGGTTATGAGTGTATGCAAAAGAGGGGACAAAATAATCATGCCAAGAAATGTACATAGAAGTGCAATTAATGCTTTAATTTTATGTGGAGCTGTACCAGTTTACGTGAATCCAGGGACTAATAAAAAAATAGGAATTCCTTTAGGGATGTCTGTTGAAGATGTTAAAAAAGCAATTCATGCAAATAGAGATGCTAAAGCAATTTTGGTGAATAATCCAACTTACTATGGAATTTGTTCTGATTTAAAAGGGATAACAGAACTTGCGCATAGTTTTGGTATGAAAGTATTAGTTGATGAAGCTCACGGAACACATTTTTATTTTAGTGAAAAGCTGCCTATGTCAGCAATGGAAGCAGGGGCTGATATGGCAGCTGTAAGTATGCATAAAACAGGCGGATCATTAACTCAAAGTTCTATTCTTCTTATTAATAATGATATAAACAAGGGCCGTGTACATCAAATAATCAATCTAACACAGACAACAAGTGCTTCTTACCTTCTCTTATCATCTTTAGATATTTCAAGAAGAAATCTTGTCCTTAATGGGAAAGAAATAGTAGATAAAATTATTGATTATGTTGAATATGCTAGAAGTGAAATTAATAAATCAGGAAATTATTATGCTTATTCCAAAGAACTTATTGATAATAAATATGTTTGTGATTTTGATGTTACAAAGCTTTCTGTATATACTCAGGGGATTGGACTTGCTGGAATAGAGGTTTATTCTATTTTAAGAGATGAGTATGATATACAAATTGAATTTGGAGATTTAGGAAATATATTAGCTATAGTTTCTGTAGGGGATGAAGAACTTGGTATAGAAAGACTTATTTCTTCACTTCATGATATTGAAAAATGGTATTCAAAAGAGAAGAAGGATATGTTTGATCATGAGTATATTGAACCAGATGTAGTTAAAGCGCCACAAGAATCTTTTTATGGAAATAAAGAATCTATAAAGATAGAGGAAAGTGAAGGAAGGGTATGTGGTGAATTTGTAATGTGTTATCCACCTGGAATTCCTATACTTGCACCAGGAGAGAGAATTACTAGAGAAATCTTAGATTATATTCAATATGCTAAGGACAAAGGATGCTCATTAACTGGGACAGAAGATGAGAAAATAGAATTTATTAATGTTTTGGAGGTGTAAGAAATGGATTTATGGTTTACAGAGGAACATTCAAAAAATGCTCGTTTTTCAATAAAGGTAGATAAACATATTTTTACTAAGGATAGTAAATTTCAAAGAATAGATATTTTAGAAAGTAATGAATTTGGGAGATTCTTAACTTTAGATGGTTTAATGATGCTAACTGAAAAGGATGAATTTATATATCACGAAATGATAACTCATACTGCTATGGCTGTTAATCCTAATATAGAAAATATCTTAGTTATAGGAGGTGGTGATGGAGGTGCAGTAAGGGAATTGTGTAAATATGATTCTATAAGGAATATAGATCTAGTTGAAATAGATAAAGAAGTAGTTTCAAGCTGTATAGAATATTTGCCATCAGTGTCATGCAAGCTTAAAGATGATAAGGTTAATATATATTATCAAGATGGCCTTAAGTTTGTAAGAAATAAAGAAGATATGTATGACCTTATAATAGTAGATTCAACTGATCCTTTTGGACCAGGGGAAGGATTGTTTACTAAAGAGTTTTATGGAAATTGTTTTAGAGCTTTAAAAGATGATGGAATATTAATTAATCAACATGAAAGTGATTTTTATAATGATTATGAAAATTCTATGAAGAGAGCTCATAAGAGAATTCATAAGATTTTCCCAATATGCAGGGTATATGAAGCACATATACCAACTTATCCATCAGGACATTGGTATTTTGGATTTGCATCTAAAAAGTTTGATCCTGTAAAAGATATTAAGGAAGATAAATGGAATGAATTAAACATAAAGACAAGTTATTATAATACTAATCTTCATAAAGGTTCTTTTGCTCTTCCAAGCTATGTTAAAGAAATGATGGTGATAGCAGATGAATAAGAATATAGAAACATTTATAGGATGTGAAAGTGAATATAATGAAGCAGATATTATTTTGTTTGGAGCACCTTTTGATGGAACTACTTCTTTTAGACCGGGAACTAGATTTGGAAGTAAAGCTATAAGAAGTGAATCTTTTGGAATCGAAACATATAGTCCATATCAAGATAGAGATTTAGAAGATTTAAAAGTTTTTGATGCTGGAGATCTTGAACTATGCTTTGGAAATACTGAAAAAGTTCTAAAAGATATTGAAGAATGTACAGATAAAATTTTAGAAGATAAAAAGCTTCCAGTTATGATAGGTGGAGAACATTTAGTTACTCTTGGAACTATTAGAGCTTTTGCAAAAAGGTATGATGATTTACATGTGGTTCATTTTGATGCGCATACTGATTTAAGAGATGATTATTTAGGAGAAAAACTTTCTCATGCTACAGTTATGAGAAGAGTTTTAGAGATAATAGGTGATAAAAAATTATTTCAATATGGAATAAGGTCAGGAGAAAAAGCTGAATTTGAATTTGCCAAAAAATATAGTAATTTAACTAAGTTTGATTTTAGTAATTTAGAAGAAGATTTAAAGGTTTTAGAAGGAAAGGCAGTTTACTTTAGTATAGATTTAGATGTGTTAGATCCTTCAGAATTTCCTGGGACAGGTACTCCAGAAGCAGGTGGAGTAAGGTTTATGGAATTATTAAATGCTATATTAACTGTTAGTAAGTTGAATGTAGTTGGATTTGATATTGTAGAACTTAGTCCGCATTATGATAATAGTGGAAGATCAACAGCAATAGCGTGTAAGATTTTAAGAGAGTTACTATTAGCTGTAGGAATGTAATTTTAATTTAAAAAGGTCTATAGTAATCTAGCTATAGGCCTTTATTTAACGTATAGGAAATTATTTTGCTTTTAGAACCTTTTGCATGGCTTACAAAGTGGCTTCCTGCGCTGAAAAGCGTGGCGTCAGCCACTTTGTTCTTAAGAAGTTTCGTTCTGCTTCAATAACTTTTCTTAATTCATCAATTCCTCTAAAAACATCTTCATGAATATCTAGAGAGTGTCCAGCACCTTCTATATTAATTAACGTTGTATTCTTAATTGCTTTTATTTTATTTCTGCTGTCCAAGGAAAGTAGTGAATCCTTAGTTCCAGTAATAACTAGTGAATTTTCTTCGATGCCCAAGTTAACTGTTTTATCTATGGGGCTTATGTAGATGTTAGTTAGATTTTTGCTTTTTAGTTGTTTGTTTAAGAAGGTTTGCAGTACAGTACCAATACTTTTTCCTATTATTAAAATATTTTTATATTTTATGTTTAAATACATATTTATTAATTCGGAAGTTTCATTTAAAAGAATTTTGAACTCATTAGGAAGGTTAAGTTTTTTACGGGCTATTTGGAATCCATATTCTATCTCTAATATATCATAGTTTAGTTCATCAACTAGCTGTTTTGAGTAATTTAAATAAGGTCTTTCAAGATAATAAGCAATTCCAGGCAGGATTATGCATAGTGTGCCGCTGTTATTATCGGTAAACCTTCCATCAAGATTTACATCCCAATAAGATTTTAGTTTCATATTAATATACACCTCCTATTGTATAAATTAACCATTTAAATAAATTATATTATTATATATTTCAAAGTACAAACCTTTTATATTAAAAAAGATAAAATAATCTGCTATACTCGCAAATTGTTTTATCTTTTTTAATATGGCTGTATTCTTGAATTAAGTGATAAATTAATCAAGCTATTGAAATATAGGTGAACTTCCTTTAAAATTAGTACCTAAATAAGGATGTTCATATTTTTGAAAATTCATCTAAGAAAAATTTGTAATTAAAATATACAATCTATACAAAATTCTAAGAATTTACGATTTAGAATTTTATCCTTCATTCCTGCATTCTAATAAAATTACGATTTCAGATATATTATCAAAAGAAATACACCCTCATCCCCAAGTACACTTACTTTTACATTATAAATCTCTTTTTATAGACTATTTTCATTAATAATTGATAGTATTTTTTTCTTGCCAGTAACTACTCTAGGAACTTTGATTTGGTTTTTAGATACACCTTTTTTATATAGTGACTCTTTTATTTTTGAAAAAGTATTATGAGAAAGTAGAATTATTTTAAGAGCAGCAAGTTTATTGTTTTTTCTAAAACGTTCTTAAGCAAGATTTGATTTTTGTAACTCTAAATCAAGGGTGTTTTCCAGAGCTTTTTTTATAGAAGGAGAAATGGATTTATTAAATTCCATGTAGAAAACATATCTGCCAGGGGAAGTGGAATTATCAGCTATAGTTGTATAATCTGTTAGAGTAGTATTAAATTTTCTTATAGTATTTTGTATAGCACTAGTTATATGCTCTTCAGTAGTTTTTTCGGAGGCCATATTAAGGATTTGATTTCTTCTATAAAGGAAGATTACTTCAGGACAAGCATTAAATTCTTTATCTAATTGCTCAGCTCTTGATGCGTTAGGAGTTAGATAGGAATTTAACTTTTTACGCATTTTATCACTAATATTAAGTTTTTTATTAATTCGTCCTTTTTTTATATCATCAACAAGATATTTATAGGAATATTCTAATTTTCTTAGTAAATCAAGAATATTTGAAATAAATACTCCTGCAATATACATAAGTTTATTATCTCTTAATGCAAAAAGAAGGTGAAGATATAATGCAGTATTTTTATCTTTTACATACATTACTTCTATTGGAGAAGTGTACATGAAGGGCAAGATATGTTTTATAGCCTTCATTCCACCAGCAGTTGCAGAACATATTGGTATATCAGCAGGAGTATATGTTGTTGTAATCATATCAGAAATTAATAAACCTCTTTCATAACTCCACTTTTCTTTAAAGTTTTCATAAGCAAATTTTTGTAATAGTATTCCCATATATTTAGATGATGTTAATCGGCTTTTTTTAGTTACGGGTATTAACTTTTGCTTTCCAGTAGTTCCAGAGGTGTGACAAAAATATTCTATATTATCTTTAAAAAGCACATGTTTTTCTCCAAGGGCTATTTTTTGAATATAAGTATCGTAAAAGCTATATTCAGTTAGTGGAAAGGATTTTTTGTCTGCTTTATAAAATTTTTCTCAACCAATATACCAGCAGTAAGAAGTGATTTATACATTAATTTATTTATAAGAGACATTGTTAACGTATCCTTATTAGTATTTATAGAATTATTATATGAATTAAATATATAATTTGTTTAATTTAAATTTTTATTAATATTCTGAAAACATAAGTTATATATTGTATAGATGATACTTAAAAGAAAGGCCGATTATACTTATTAATTTCACGAGTAGTAAACCATTACATGTGAAAAGTTTGGAGGGATATTAATGAAGATTAAAAAGTTGTTAGCTATGGTATTGACAACAGTTATGATTGGAGGTATAGCAGTAGGCTGTGGTGATAATAAGTCATCAGGAAAAAGTGAAGATGAAATATATTTCTTAAATTTTAAACCTGAAATTGCAGATGTATATGATAGTATAGCTAAAGATTATGAGGCAGAAACAGGGGTTAAAGTAAAGGTGGAAACTGCAGCTAGTGGTAACTATGAACAGACATTAAAATCAGAGATGGCTAAATCGGATGCACCAACTATATTCCAAATCAATGGACCGGTTGGGTATGGAAATTGGAAAGATTATTGCGCAGATTTAAGTGGTATCGATTTATATAATGATCTATTAGATAAGAGCCTTGCAGTTAAAGAGGGCGATGGAGTATATGGAATTCCATATACAATGGAGGGGTATGGAATTATATATAATGATGCAATTATGCAAAAATATATTACTCTTACCAATAAAAAGACTGATATAAAAACAGTTGATGATATAAAGAATTTTGCAAAATTAAAAGAAGTTGTTGAAGATATGCAGACAAATAAGGATACACTAGGAATCCAAGGTGTGTTTGCATCAACATCAATGTCTAGTGGTAATAGATGGAGATGGGATACTCATTTAGCTAATCTTCCTTTATATTATGAATTTAATGAAAACGCAGGAGATAAATCTCCTTTAAATATTGGATTGGATGCAAAAACTATAGATTTTAAATATGCTGATAAGTATAAAAATGTTTTTGATTTATATATAGATAATTCTTGTACCCAAAGAGGTATTCTTGGTAGCAAGAGTGTAGATGATTCAATGGCAGACTTTGCTTTAGGAAATTGTGCAATGGTTCAGAATGGAAATTGGGCATGGTCTCAGATTAAAGAAGTTCAAGGTAATGTAGTAAAAGAAAATGATATTAAGTTCTTACCTATTTATACAGGTGTAGATAAAGAAGAAAATCAAGGAATATGTATAGGTACTGAAAATTATTTGTCTATCAATAAAAAGGTATCTGATAAAAAACAAAAAGCATCTATAGATTTTATTAATTGGTTATTTACAAGTGAAAAAGGTAAGAAATATGTTGTTAATGATTTAGGTTTTATAGCTCCATTTAATGCATTTAAGGAAGATGAAAAACCTTCAGATCCATTATCAAGGGAAGTAACAAATTGGATGAATAAAAATAACATCAAGAATGTAAATTGGATATTTCAATCATTTCCTAGTGAAAACTTTAAAACAAAGTTTAGTGATTCTTTATTAGAATATGTTCAAGGAACAAAGGATTGGACATATGTTGAAAAAACAGTTAAAGATACTTGGGCTTCTGAAAAGAAATAATAATTTGTATGAGGCTGCTACATTAATTTAATGTGGCAGTCTTTAAATAAAGGGAGGGGAAAAAATGCAGAAGATTTTAAAAAAATATTTTGGTGTATTTGTACTTCCAATATTAGTAGCTTTTTTAATATCTTTTTTGATTCCATTTATTATGGGAGTATACTTATCTTTTACTAAGTTTACAACAGTAACAGATGCAAAATTTATAGGGTTTGGAAATTATGTTGAAGCTTTTGCTAATGAAGATTTTATTAATGCATTAGTATTTACTGTGAAATTTGCTGTAGTATCAGTAATTACAATTAATGTTATAGCTTTTGCATTAGCTTATCTTTTAACAAGAGCATTAAAGGGTACTAATATTTTTAGAACTATATTTTTTATGCCAAATCTAATTGGAGGAATAGTTTTAGGTTATATATGGCAGATAGTTTTAAATGGTATTTTATATAAGTTTGGAGTTAATTTAACCTATGATCCTAAGTATGGATTTTGGGGGCTTGTACTCTTAATGAATTGGCAAATGATTGGTTATATGATGATTATTTATATTGCAGGAATTCAAAATATACCTACTGAGCTTATTGAAGCAGCTAAGATAGATGGAGCTTCACCTTTTACAATTTTAAAAAAGGTAACCATTCCATTAGTTATGCCTTCTGTAACAATTTGTTTATTTCTTACTTTATCAAATTGTTTTAAGTTGTTTGATCAAAATTTAGCTCTTACAGATGGAGCACCATCTGGAGGAACTTCAATGCTTGCGTTAGATATTTATAAGACGTTTTATAGTAGAGTTGGATGGGAAGGAGTAGGACAAGCAAAGGCAGTAATATTCTTCTTGATAGTAGCTGCACTTATGCTTATTCAGCTTAAATTTACTAGAAAAAAGGAGGTTGAAAACTAATGCAAAATAAGAAAAAGAACATACCGCTATATATAACATTGATAATTTTAGCAGTTGCTTTTTTAACTCCAATAGGAATAGTAGTTTTAAATTCTTTTAAAGGGAAGCTATATATAAGTACATCTCCTTTTTCATTTATAGATGGTGAAAATTTTGCTGGTATTGAAAATTATATGAATGGTATAGAGAAAACAGGATTTTTAAGTGCTTTTGGATGGTCTTTATTTATAACTATTTTATCTACTATAGCAATTGTATTTTTTGCATCTATGGCAGCATGGTATATAACAAGAGTTAAATCCAAATTTACAATAGCACTTTATTATATATTTGTATTTTCTATGATAGTACCATTTCAAATGGTTATGTTCACAATGACTAAAACTGCTAATATGCTTCATTTAGATAATCCTATAGGAATAATAGTTTTATATTTAGGTTTTGGAGCAGGCCTTTCTATTTTTATGTTTTCAGGATTTGTTAAATCAATACCTTTAGAAATAGAAGAAGCAGCGTTGATAGATGGATGTTCACCTATTCAAACTTTCTTTTTAGTAGTTTTTCCTATGTTAAAGCCTATATATATAACAGTATCTATCTTAAATGTAATGTGGATTTGGAATGATTATTTACTTCCTTATTTAGTTATAGGAAGCAATTATAAAACAATTCCAGTAGCAGTACAGTATTTGCGTGGTGGATATGGTGCTGTTGATATGGGGGCTATGATGGGATTGTTGGTTCTTGCAATCATACCTATAGTAATATTCTATTTAGTATGTCAAAAGTATATTATTAAAGGAATTGCAGCTGGTGCAGTTAAGGGATAAAGAAAAAATGCTATTCTAGTTTTTTATGCTAGAATAGCTATTCTTTTAGTATATAGAAATCTATAATTTATATGCGTGAATTTCTCTTTCAAAAAACTCTCTAGATGTCTTAACAAATTATGAGAAGTATATTATATTACATTATATAGAAAAAATAGGAGTTATGTGAAGGAGGCGGAAGTTTATGAAGAAAAAAAGAGTTTTAGTAGTGCTTTTTTGTATAGTATTTTTAATGCAATGTTCTACTTTAGCTTTTGCAAGAGCTGGAGGAGGTGGAAGCAGTTCATCAGGTGGAGGAGGAACAGCTGTGTCTAGCAGCAGCAATACTAGAAGAGGATATTATGGAGGATCAGGAGTCAGAGGAAGCCTAATAGAATATATTATAGGAAGTTTGTTAATACCATCAGTAGTATATGTCATAAGACGAGGAAATGTATTGGTAATAAAAGTTAAGACTACGGGAAAGTATATAAAAACTAAAAGAATAATTTTAAATTTAAAAAGAAAAAATAATATATATTCTAAAAAAGATTTGAACAGGAATGTAGAGAATATATATTTTGATTTACAGGAAGCCTGGACTAATATGGATTATACTCACGTTAAGGAATATATGAGCGAAGATTTATATATAATGCATAAGGTTAAGTTAGGGTGGATGGCTGTAAATAAACAACAAAATATTTTACAAAAAATAAAATTGTTATCAGCTAAACCGATAGGAATACAGCATTATTTGGATTCTTCTAAAGATGTAGTCTGGTTTTATATAAAAGGTTCTATGATAGATTATATTATAAATAGTGAAACAAAAGAAGTGATAGATGGCTCAACATGGCCTAAAAGATTTATAGAATATTGGAGGTTTGTAAGAAAAGATGGTAGATGGGTTATAGATAAGATATCTCAGATAGATGAAATAGATATAGATAGAGAAATACCTATTTATATAGAAGTGTAAGAGATGGAGGAGAAAAGTGTATTTGATAAAAATTTGCTTTTAGAACCTTTTATTTAGAAAAAAGATGAAGTTAAGTTTAATCCACTTTGAACTATTAAAAGAATAAATTTAAATAAAAGTCAATGCTTTTATTTAATAGGGTTTAGTTGTATAATAGTAAAAAATAAACATAAGATGGTGGTTGTGATGAACTTTAAGATAATATGTGATAATAAAGACATTGAATTTACAAATAACTATCCAGCTCTAGCTTTTTCTGATGATGATTATAAAAATTTTTATCGTGTTAGAGATAATATTATAGAGGTTAATTATTTGAACTTTGAAGATATTAATGAAAAAAGAGATTTTTGCAGAAGGTTTAAAACTATTTTTTTAATACTTAAATCAATCGATAAGTGCGATATTAAAAAGTTAGAAGAGATTTTAGCTCATGATAATGTTATAGTTGGAGTTAGGAATAATAATGCTTATATCAATAATAAAAAAGTAATTACGTTTAAAGGTATTAATGAAAAAATAAATGTAGAAGCATTAGTAGATATGTTTTCTAATAGAGATATTTTAAGTAAGGTAAAAAATAAAGGTAATAGTTCATCAATGATACTAGGACATGAATCTTTAACGAATTCAGTGGGAAAGATTTTGAATAATGTTTTGAATAATTTTAAGTATATAGATAATTATAAAGAGTACATAATGTATTTATATTCTGATAAGGAATTTAATCTTCAAGAAACTGCTTATTTAGAAGATTTATTAAGAGAATATTCATATGGAACAAGAAAAATAGAGATAAAACAAATTAATGATGATGGAATTAAAGATAATGTATTTTACTCAATATTGGCTACTAGATAATTAGAGGCTGTTTAAAATTATAGAAATAGTTTTAAACAGTTTTTTTAACGTATAGGAAAATTAAAACTTTTTGAAAGGAACACTAATTATATTTACTTAAATAAATTAAATAATTATTTTTTAATTTAAATAAGATTGTAGATATATGTCGTTTAATATAAAATATGCTTGTCTACAAAAGACGGGTAATTATACAAATGAATGTTAAAAAATAAACAAAGGAGAAGGGTTATGTTTGAAATAATTAAAAAAACATTAACAGATAATGCTATATTAGGCGCAATATTTTCATCAGTATCTATAATTTTATTAGGATTTTATCTAAGAAAGAAAGATATTATTAATTCTACAGCATCAAAGATGCTGACAAAGATAGTTTTAACAATTTCATTACCTGCTTTAGCATTCACTTCATTTATGAAAGATATAAATGGACAACAGTTAAAAGAAGGTATGAGTATTTTAGTATGGGGATTTGCAATTTATATATTATTAATTCCAATTACTAAATTAATGTTCGCTAGAGTAAAAGGGGACAAGCAAGACGTATATAGAGTACTTGTTATTTTCGGTTCTACTACATTCTTCAGTACACCAATCGTTACTGCAGTATATGGTTCAGACGGAACAATGTTCTCAAATATATTTAATATAGCTTATAGAGTTTTCTTATATTCATATGCCTTCATCAAAATGTCTGGTGTAAAGATGGACAAAGAAAACTTCAAGAAAAACATGAAAGAAATATTCTTAAACCCAATTATATTAGCTACATTTGCAGGATTACTTATTTGGTTATTCCAAGAAAATCTTCCACAAGTAACTGTTGCAGCTAAAGATGGAGCTAAGCAAGTTGCATTTTTAAGATTAGATTTAACTTTACCATGGTTCAGTAAAGCACTTTCTTACTTAAGTTCATTAGCATCACCACTTGCATGGATTTCAATTGGAGCAACTTTAGCAGAAGTTCCTTTCAAGAAAGCAGTATCTCAATCAGATGCTTGGATTTACAGTGTAATTAAAGTAATTGGTGTACCAGTTATAAACTTCGTATTATTAGTAGTAGTTTCTAAATTAGGAATACTTCCAGTTTCATTCGTAGGAATGGCAACAACAATGTTAATGATGGCAGCTCCAACAGCTACAGTTGCAGCAGCTTATGCAATTAGCTACGATAGAGAAGCACTATTTACATCTAACTGTTCATTATTATCAACAGTAGTTGCAGTAGTAGCAATGCCAGTTTGGATAGTAGTATTAGAAGTAATAAAGAATATAGGTTTATTTGCTTAATAAATAAATTATTAATTAATTAAACAAAAGATAAAAGGAGAAAACAATGGTTAAATTAGTTTGTTATGGTGTAAGAAAAACAGAAGTTAAATACTTTGAAGATATAAACAAAAAATTCGGATTTGAATTAAAGTTAATAGAAGACTATTTAAATGAAAATAATGCAGATGAAGCATTAGGTGCAGAAGCAATAATGGTTAGAGGTAACTGTGTATGTGACAGAACAAACCTTACAAAGTGGAAAGAAAATGGTTTAAAAGTTTTATTAACTAGAACTGTTGGATTCGATCACATTGATTTAGATGTAGTTAAAGAATTAGAAATACCATGTGCAAGAGTCCCAGGTTACTCACCAAACGCTATTGCAGAATTAGCAGTAACATTAGCTATGATGTTATTAAGACATACAGCTTACGCAGTAAATAGAACAAGCGAAAAGAATTTCTTAGTTGATCCAGTTATGTTCAGTAAAGAAATAAGAAACTGTACAGTAGGTATAATTGGAGCAGGTAGAATAGGTTTAACAGCAGCTAGATTATTCAAAGGATTAGGGGCTAGAGTGGTAGCTTATGATGTATTCCAAAGTGATGCTGCTAAAGAAGTTGTAGAATTCATGGAATTAGATCAATTATTAGCTGAATCAGATGTTATATCAATGCATATGCCTTACATAAAGGGTTCAAATGATCATATGATTAACAAAGACCTTATAGCAAAAATGAAGGATGGAGCTATAATAATCAACACTGGTAGAGGTGAAGTTCAAGACGTTAATGATATACTAGATGCTATCGAAAGCGGAAAATTAGGTGGATTTGGTACAGACGTTATCGAATATGAAAGCGACTTATTCTTCCAAGATTTAAGAGGAAAAGAATTAAAGCAAGAAATGCATCAAAGAATAGTAGATCTTTATCCAAGAGTATTAATTACTCCTCATATAGGATCATACACTGATGAAGCATTATGCAATATGATTGAATATTCTTATGAAAACTTACAAGATATCTTAAATGATAAAGAATGTAAAAATAGATTAGCATAATTTAAAAAATATAAGGCATATTATTAAGGTAATCTTAGTAATATGCCTTGATTTTTTTTGTGTAGAAATTTATAGATTATTTTTTAAGCCTAGCAAAGGAACTTGTAAAGTATTTTAAAGTAATTATTATTAGGAGTGGTTAAAATAAAGAAAAATATAAGTTTTAAGACTATATTACTTTTTCTGGCACTAATTATCACGATAGTCCCTTTGATATTATCGTACATAATATCAGTTAAGTCTAAGCTTTCAGATAATGATGAAAGAATTAAAAATACATTACAGGAGGCTTCAGAGTTAATTTCTAATGATAAAATTGTACAAGATAAGTTATATAATAAAAAGAATGATTATGTCGTCCAAGAGTATAGTAAAAAGTTGATTGAGATTTTTGATGATATAGATATTATTGTTATTTCAGATATGGATGGGGAAAAATATTCTCACTTAGATGAAAAACAAATAGGAGAAGTATTTGTAGGAGAAGACAAAGGTGATGTTTTAAGTTATGGAAAAAGTTACTTTTCTATTAAAGAAGGATCAATGGGTATAACTTTTAGATGGTTTAAACCAATATATAATGGAGATACTCAAGTAGGTTTTGTAATGACAGGAAAGTATTATAATGATATTGATTTTATGAATAAAAAAGTAAAAGAAATGTATTTTATTTTATTTATAATATGTTTATCTATATCAGGTGTAGGTGCTAAAATGTTAGCTGAGCATGTAAAAAAAGCAATGTTAGGTATGGAACCTTATGAAATAGTAAAGTTATATGAAGAAAAAAAAGTTATTGTTAATAGTGTTAAAGATGGAATAATTGCTTTAAATAAAGAAAATGAGGTTACTGAAATAAATAATATATGTTATAAAATGTTTAAAGATTTTGATATCGATTATGTATTAGAAGTGTTAGATGTATTTATAAAAGCAAGAATGGATATAGAAATGAAGGAATTTATTATTAATAATAAAAAAGTTTTTATAAGTATAAAGACTATCTTTGAAGATAACGATTATTTAGGGATTATAATTACATTAACAGATAGAAATGGTATTGATAAAGTAGCGAGGGAAATAACAGGAGTTGAAGAAGTAATACGGGATTTGAGAGCTAGTGTTCATGAGTTTAAAAATCATTCATATGTTCTTTTAGGACTTATTCAGTTGAAAGAATATGATGAGGCTATGAATTATATCTTGAAACTTCAGGATATAGATAAAGGTAATAGGGCAAAATTTTCAAACATAAAAGACTCGTATATACATGCACTTTTAATGAGTAGAGATTCAGCAGCTAAAGAAAAAAAGATTGAGCTGATTATGACAGAAGAATCTTTTTTAGAAGAAGAACATGGAATAATAAGTTCCTTTGATATTGTTACAATCTTAGGCAACCTATTGGAAAATGCATTTGAAGCTTGTTCAGAAACTAGAGAAAAAGATAGAAAGGTAGAGGTAGCTCTTTTTGAAGATGATGAAGTAATAGAAATTCAAGTAAGGGATAATGGAAAAACAATATCATCTTACTTAAGAAATGATATATTTAAGGAGGGAATATCTTCAAAATCAGCTGGGAGAGGAACAGGGCTTTATTTAGTTAAGAATAGAGTAGAGTTATATAAAGGAAATATAGAAATAGAAGAATTTGAAAATGAAAAGATATTTGTAGTAACTATATACAAGGGGGAGAATCATGATAAGAGCATTAATAGTTGAAGATGATCCAATGGTAGCTTTAATAAATAAAAAGTATTTAGAGCAAGTTGGAGACATAGAAGTAGTAGATTCAGTAATGTATGAAGAAGAAGTAATAGAAAAGTTAAAGAATGAAAATATAGACTTAGTTCTTTTAGATGTCTTTTTGCCAGAAAAGAATGGCATAGAGATTCTTGAGGAAATGAGAAAAGCTGGCCTTTATCAAGATGTAATAATGATAACTGCTGCCAATAATTCATCAGAATTTAGAAAGGCGTTAGCATTAGGAGTTAGTGATTATTTGATAAAACCGTTTGATTTTAAAAGATTTGAGATGGCTGTTAATAAATTTAAATATAAGGCTGAGTTGGTAAATAAAAATAAAAAAATTAATCAAGAGGAATTAGATAGTATATTAGGAGGTAATATAGAAGGGGTGAAAGAAGGGCTGCCTAAGGGATTGAATAAAAGAACATTAGAAAGAGTCACAAATTATTTGATGCTTAATAATAATAAATATTTTACTATAAGAGATATTTCTAAAGAACTCAAAATTAGTAATGTTACAATAAAGAAGTATATGGATTACTTTGAAAGTATAGACAAAGTTTTAGTGAAAATAGAATATGGTAATGTTGGAAGACCTGAGTTTAAATATTATTTTAAAGATTAAAAGAAAAAACTAAAAAAATCTATGCTTTTTTTACAAAAAATATGTTATAATATATAAAAATAGACTAATTAACATAAATTATGTAAAAAAGGGGCGGTATACATATGAAGTTTAAAGTAGGAAAATTTTTAGGGTTTATAGGATTTTTATCATTATTTGGGCTTAAGGGATTTCCAACAGGAAATTATTTGTGGTTTGTATTTTTTATAAACTTAGCTTGGTTTACATTTTTTTATGAAAATAGTATTGTCTATAGAAAGTAATTTTAAAAGGTATAAATTTAAATAAACTATGTAGATTTTATACAAAAGCTTTGGGAGGAAGAAATTCAGCTCAAAGTTTTTTCGTTTAGAATGTGTATATCATTGAATATTAAAGAAAGTAAGAAAAATGTAATTTGTAAAAAAAATACTTAAATGATATAATGTTCATATAAAGGTTTATAAATCGAAAGGAGGAGTGGTCAGAGAAGACCGTTTTGAATGAAAAAAAAAGTTATATTAGCAATAGTAACTGCAACACTTTTAACAACTACTTTATTACCATCAATAAGTGTAAGCGCAAATCCTGAATCAAGTAGTGAAATTCAATTTGATAAAGACACTCAAAATAAATATTCAGAAATGGAGAATAGATACTATGAGTTAGAAAAAAAGGTTCAGGAATTAGACGATCAAATAAGTTTACTTATTTGTAAAATTAATAATAATAATAATGAAATAGATAACGTTAACACAGAAATAGATAATACTAAAAAGGAAATAGAGCAAAAAAAAGAGGATATAGAAGAAGAAGAAGAAATATTAGGTAAAAGATTAAGAGAACTATATAAATCTGGAGGTCAAAATAGCTATATTTCTTTAGTTTTTTCAGCTGATAATTTAGGTGACTTTATTAGTAAGATTGATGATACAGCAAAGTTAATGAATCTCGATAGAAAAGTTGTAAAGGAATTAGGAGACAGTAAGAACAAACTTGATGAAAGTGTAGATAATCTTGAAAAGAAGTCAGATGAGATAAAGGATTTAAATAATGAAATTGAAGAAGAAAAAGTAAATCTTGATGTTAAAAAGAAGGAACAAGAGCAAGCAACAAGTGAAGCTAAAGTAGAAAAGGATAAGTTTGAGAGTGAAAATTTAGTTCCTATGGAAACAGCAAAAGTTACACCATGGATAAATGAAGCAACAAATAGTAATAGTTCTTTAGATAAAATAAAATATGATGTTTCAATATTAAATGCATCACAAGCAGGTCTAAAGAGTGAATCTGTAAAAGCACAAGTGTCAGAGGCTATAAATAAAGCAAATGAGTTAATAAGAAAGAAAACTGAAGAGCAGGAAAAAGCAAGGCAGCAAAGAAATGAACAGCAGTCGGGAAATGGACAGCATCAGGCAACAACACCAGCTTTAAATACCAATGTGTCACAATCATCTAATGCTGCTGATTTAATTAGTTATGCAATGAGATTTATTGGAGTTCCTTATGTATGGGGAGGAACAACTCCTGATGGATTTGACTGCTCAGGATTTACTCAATATGTTTTTAGTCATGCAGCAGGTATAGGATTAGGAAGAACTACTTATGAACAAATTAATAATGGTCGTGAAGTTTCAAGAGAAAATTTACAACCTGGAGATTTAATATTTCCAAGTGCTCATCATGTGGCAATTTATATTGGAAATGGGCAAATGATTCATGCACCACATACAGGAGATAAGGTGAAAATAGCTAATGTGTATGGTTTTTGGAGAGCTAGAAGAATATTATAATAATATATAATCTGGTATAGATTAGGGCTAATAATTTGCTTGTGCAAAGTTAGTCCTTTTTAGCGTATAGGAAATTATTTTGATTTTATAACTTTTTGATAAGACTTAAAGATATAATTTATACGTAAAGATAAGTTAGAAAAAATGGTAATATTTTAATGATAGTTATGTAAAAAAAATATATAATTTGATATAATTATATTTAAGGTTAATTATTAAAAATAAGGTGGGTGAAGAAGGTTGCCAGATGGAGTAAAAAATAGAAGAGCTTTTTTTAGGATTGACTTAAGTATTCCTATGTGTGGACAACTAACGATATTAGAAGTAGATGGGGTAGAAATTAAAAAAGGCTATACAAGTATATGTATAGAAGATATAGGTGTAGGTGGAGTGAGATTTAGATCAAAGTTAGATATACCAAAAACAAGTGATGCAAGATTGGGAATTAAGTTTAAATTATATAATAAAGAATATTTACTTCCTGCTACAGTAATTTGGAAGAGTGATGTAGATAAAGTATTTAAAAGATATGGATGTAGATTTGAAATTTTAGATTCTGAAAGAGAAAATTATTTAGGGGTATTTAACAGATTTTCTATAGCGTGTGCTAGGGGAGATCATGAGTCATATAATCAATGTAATATTAATCATTGTAGTTTAAAATTAGAAGGAAAGTAAAGATAGTTGTAGAAGAATTTAAAATATATTACAATATAATATTAGATATATATTCAATGAAAGAGAAATATTGACAAGCGATAAAAAACAACTTATTATAAATATATAAATAAATATTTATTAATCTTATGATGAGGGATAGTAGTTAAGTAATATTTCAATACAGAGAATCAAGGATGCTGAAATCTTGATATGAAAGTCTTAATGAATGGGCCTTTGAAGAATAAAGAGAAATTATTAAAAGAGTATCGGATATGGGATATATGCACCTTATAGCATAATTAGTATGTTTGTACTAAAAGATATAGAGTGGTATTTTAATACAAGTTAGGTGGTACCGCGGAGAAACTCCGTCCTATTTATTATAGGATGGAGTTTTTATTAACGTATAGGAAATTAAAAACTTTTTTTGAGAGGGAGTGCTGATTATTACTGGCTTTCTGATATGCAAGCTTTCC
>CAKVFO010000048.1 GCA_934746785.1 uncultured Clostridium sp.
GAATGTAACAGAGGCTGTAAGTTTTGAAACAACAATACTAGTATATAATGGCAGAGCCACTTCTATGAGTGGGGATGGTGGTGGAGGAACTTCTCCAAGAACACTTATAGGACAAAGAGCTGATGGTAGTATTGTTTTAGTTGTACTTGATGCAAAAACACATGGAAGTAGAATGGCAGCTACTTTAAAAGAAGCACAAGAAGTAATGGTGAAATTAGAATGTGTTACTGCAGCTACATTAGATGGTGGTAAATCTGCAACAATGTACTATAATGATGAGTTAATTAACACCCCTTCATATGCTTTTGGAGAAAGATCAATACCAACAGCAATAATAGTTAAATAGGTTTTAGAGAGGTGTAAAATATGAAAAATTTTAAAAGAATCATTATATGGATTATGCTTTCAATAATGATGCAGTGTGCAGGATTATTATTTATAGATAAAGTATTTTTTAAACATTCTTCAGATTTTGAGATAACAGAACATGAAGCTGGTACAAGTGTGAAAGATTCAAGTATGACTATACCAAGTAATGCTGAAGATATTCAGGTTTCTTATGATGGTAAATATGTTACATATAGTGTAAATAACAAATTTTATTTGGGCGATACAAATGCAGGAACAATAAATGAAATTATAACTGATGAAAGTGATGAAGTATTATATGCTGAGTGGCTGCCTGATAGAAATAGAATAACAATAGCAGAAAAGATAGTTAATGAGCGTGGAAAAGAAGTAATTAATATAATTAATTATGATGCAAAGAGTAATACAAAGTATCAGTTAAAAGAAGTATGCAGATATGAAAGTGGTATGGAGGTAGATGGAATAGTTACTACTACACTTTCAGGAGTTTCTTATGTATCAGTGAGTAGAAATGGTAATAATTCAAATATTTACAGAATAGATATTAATGAGAATATGAAAAACCTTGGGGTGAAAATAGGGTCTTTAGGTGCTTTTAAGATTTTTCCTCATAAGGATGTAGTTTTATATGAAGATCAACTGAATAAGCAGTTTCACTATTATAAAAATGAAAAAACTTATTCAATAAAAACTGGTACATATTCTAATTTGGAACTTTTAGCTGTAGATAATAATGATATTGTTTATATGGGAGAAGTTACTAATAAGAAAATAGGTAAAGTGATTTATGGTAATTTAGATACAGATATTTCTTCTTGGGAAACAATAAACCTTGATAAACCAAAGGATAGTAAAGATATATATGTTAATGACAAAGGGGAACTTCTGGTTAATGATAATCTTGAAGGAGTAATTACAAATATGAAAACAGGTGAAAAAGTTTCATATGATGGTAAGTTTATTTCAGTGAATAATAAGGTAATATGTAGTTCTGATAATGAAGAAATCTATATAAAGAGTCTTAAGGAAACAAAGTAATATTACATAATTATTAAGGACTTCCATAGAAATTTTCTATGGGAGTTTTTATATAAGTAAAAGTTATGATATAATGTTTTTCATGAATAATAAGATAAGGAGAGAATTATGGGCAGTAATTTTATATATGAAAAGATAATTTTAATACCAGCTTTATTAATAGCATTTACATTCCATGAGTATGCACATGCAAAAATGGCAGATAAATTAGGAGATAAGACCCCTAGATTTCAAGGTAGATTAACTCTAAATCCTGCAAGTCATATAGATCCGTTAGGAGCATTAATGATATTATTATGTGGTTTTGGATGGGCAAAACCAGTTCAAACTAATCCTCATGTTTATAAAAATTATTATAAAGATGATTTAAAGGTAAGTCTTGCAGGGCCGCTTGCTAATTTTGTGGTAGGAATAGTTGGATGCTTTATATGGGTAATACTTCTTAAAGTTGGATATAGTACAGGCTTAGGTTCTATATCTGTATATTCAGTTATTATGGATATGTTTAAAGTTATATTTACATTAAATATAAGCTTATTTATTTTTAATTTATTACCTGTACCAGGACTTGATGGTTTTGCTGTTTTAAGGGATTTGAAACCAGATACATTTTATAGAATTAGTGAATCATTATATAGATATCAATATATTATACTTGTAGTATTATTAGTGGCTGGAGGAAGAATTATTTCAATTCCAGTAAATATGATATGTAGATTTATTTTAAAAATAGCATTTGCAATAATTGGACTATAGATTTTAGGAGGAATACAAATGAGATTAAGAAAAAAATGGTGGGCTAGACCTGAATTAGAGGCAAGCGATATTTTTGTTAATGATCCAAGAGCTTTAAAGGGAAAATGGAAAGAAGAGTTTGGAAATGATAAGCCTATTCATTTAGAACTTGGATGTGGAAGAGGTGGATTTCTAACTCAAAACTGCTTAAAGCATCCAGATATTAATCATATTGCAGTAGATTTAAAAGATGAAGTACTTGTTTATGCTTTAAGAAAAGTACAAGATGAAAGTCATGAAAAGATTGAAAATGCTAGGATAGTAGCGCTTAATATTAATTTTATCAGTGAGCTGTTTGAAAAGGATGAAATAGAGAAAATATATATTAACTTCTGTAATCCATGGCCAAAGGATAGACATAATAAGAGAAGACTTACTCATACAAGATTCTTAACTGAATATAAGAAGTTCTTAAAAAAAGGTTCTCAAGTATGGTTTAAAACAGATGATACTGATCTTTTCAATGATTCACAAGAATATTTTAGAGAGTGTGGATTTGAGTTAGACTTTGTTACTTATGATTTACATAACTCTGATTTTAAAGAAAATTTAATGACAGAATATGAAACTAAGTTTACTAACTTAGGAATGAAAACAATGTTTTTAGTAGCAACATTAAAGTAATTATGAATTTAATAAAAGCTGTCACAGAAGTACTGTGGCAGCCTAAATTATATTTATAATAAGATTTCTATCATATATTTCTTTGAATTTTCGTGTGCATTTTTGAACTTCTATCTGTTCTAAGAGAATATTTTTATCAGTTTTAATATTTAAAGTTACAGTGCATTTATCTATAGCTATACTTAAATTTTTAACTGATTGAGTCATAGATATGTCTAAACTTTCAGCTATTCTTAATAGTATGCTTATCTTATTAATTACTTTTAAATCCCACTTATTTGCAAAGAATGAATATTCGCCAAAGGAGAAATTATAATTATTACGATTTCTATGACAGGCAGCAATAGATGCACTTAAAAATAATTCTTTATGAGTTAATCCATCTATATATGAATTTAGTATTAGATAAAAGGAATGTTTATGATGATTATAGTAATTAATATTTATACCAGCATCATGCAAAAGAGCTGCTGTTTTAATTATTTTTTTATAACTATCATCTAAATTATGAAGCTCTTTTAAATCATTAAATAGTTGTAAACTCAAAGAATAAATATGTTCAGCATGTGTTTTATTTATATTAAGTTCGTTAATAAGGCCATAAAGGCAATAATCTAATATATCATCATTATGAATATAATTTTTATCTATATATTCAAACATTATACTATCATTTAGATTTCGACTTGAAATTGTTAATTTACATATATTAAAGTAAGAAATTATTCCATGTACAATTGCAGCACCACCGGTTATAGTTGAAGCGAGATGTGAAGACATTCCTTCAAGGCGGGTTCTTTGAAGATGATTTTTACCTTTTACTAAATTAAAAATATCAATTATATCTAAATCAGTAGTAGTATAATTATGAGCTATAGTTAAAGGTATATTCTTTCTATAGCGGTCTATTCTATTTAAACATTGAATAGTATCACCAATAAAATATACAGAATCGTATTTTATTGACTTAAAAGATTTTAGTTTTATAAGTTCTTTTTTTATATAGTCTAGCGTACTTGTTACATTATCTTTAGAAGCTCTGTCTATAAGATCATATGTATATGAAATATTTATACTGCCAATAGGTATGTGTACATTTTTTAATATATTTTTATCTTTAACTATAGATATATTAGTAGAGTATCCAGCAACATCTACAACTAGTGCTGATTCATAATATATACTATTACTTAAGTTTAGATAATCATAATAAGCTTCGTTTTTCCAAGATAAATATTCTAACTTAGTATTTAAAATATTTTTGAAAAGTTTAGATAAATTATCTTTTTCAATAATTTTACTATATATATAAGTAGCACAAGTAATTATTTTTTTAGCTTCTAATTTTTCACACAAAGTTTTATAATTTATTAATGTTTCTTTAATTTCACATAGTATTTCCTGGGAAAGTTTTTTGCTATGTAAAAATATATCTAGTGTAGAAAAGGGAGTAATAATTTCATCTATAATTTTAAAGTAGCCGTCATCATTGATTTTAGTAATCATAAGTTTAATAGAACTACTTTCAAGAGTGATAATAGCTAATTTATTCATATATATACAAGGTCTCCTTAAAATACTTAATGCAAGTATATTATATTAGGTTATAAATAGATTTATGTTCAAATTTTTATATTGACATAAAAACTTCTTTATATGTATAATATATTAAAGAATTTAATATGTAAATTTGAAGAAGAGGAAAGTAGAATTATCTGATTTGTAAGCGAGCAAGGGATGGTGTAAGCCTTGTGAATAGGTTAATTTGAATAGAGCCTTGGAGAAACTACTAAAAATGTAGTCGCAGATAAAAACTGCGTTAAAGTATTAAGTGGCATTTTACTGCAATTAGAGTGGTACCGCGGATTGATTATATTCCGTCTCTTATATTTTTAAGAGAGGGTTTTTTTAATGTCTAGAAAATTTAAAACTTTTTTGAGAGTGAGCGCTGATTATTATTGACTGTCTTTGGTATGTAAGTAATCAAATGCGTTAAAAAAATAAGGAGGATCTTTATGGATTATAAGAAAAAAATAGCTGAGCTTATAAAAAGCCAGGTAGAATTAGATTTAGAAAAAATAGAACAATTAATAGAAATTCCACCAAAGCCAGAAATGGGTGATTATGCATTTCCATGTTTTCAATTAGCTAAGTCTATGAGAAAAGCACCTAATATGATAGCTGAAGAATTAAAGGATAAGTTTGACAAAGATGGCTTCGAAAGAATAGAAAACCTAGGACCTTATGTAAACTTCTTTGTTGATAAAGGAAACTTCACTAAGAATACAATTGAAAAAGTATTAACAGAAGGAGATAATTATGGTGCTTCTAATGTAGGAGAAGGAAAAACAGTATGTGTTGAATATTCTTCACCTAATATAGCTAAGCCATTCCATGTTGGACACCTTTTCTCAACTGCAATAGGTAATGCACTTTATAAGATGTATAAAAAAGAAGGATATGAAGCTGTTGGTATTAATCATTTAGGAGACTGGGGAACTCAGTTTGGTAAACTTATATCAGCTTACCATAGATGGATTGATGAAGCTGCTTTAGAAGAAGATCCAATAAAGGAACTTTTAAGAATATATGTTAAGTTTCATGAAGAGGCAGAAAAGGATCCTAGTTTAGAAGATGAAGGAAGAGCTTATTTTAAGAAACTTGAAGATGGAGATGCAGAATGTCAGGCTCTATGGAAGAGATTTAGAGATTTAAGTTTAAAAGAATTCGAAAGAGTATATAACATCTTAGGTGTTGAATTTGATTCATATAATGGAGAAGCATTCTATAATGATAAAATGGATGCAGTTGTAGAAATGTTAAAGGAAAAGGGTCTTTTAGTAGAAAGTAATGGAGCACAAGTTGTTATGCTTGATGATTACAATATGCCTCCATGTATAGTATTAAAGGCTGATGGTGCATCTATATATGCAACAAGAGATTTAGCAGCTGCTATATATAGAAAGAAGACGTATGATTTCTATAAGAGTGTATATGTAGTTGGTCTTCCACAAGCACTACACTTTAAACAAGTATTTAAGACATTAGAACTTGCTGGAGAAGACTGGGCTAAAGATTGCCACCATGTAGGATTTGGATTAGTTAAGTTCGCAGATAGAAAGTTATCTACAAGACATGGAGAAGTTATACTTCTTGATGACTTATTAAAACAATCTACAGAAACAGTTTTAGAAACTATTAATGAAAAGAATCCAGAACTTGAAAATAAAGAAGAAGTAGCTAAGAAGATTGGTGTAGGTGCTGTAATCTTTACTTATTTAAAGAATTCAAGAGAAAAAGATATAGTGTTTGACTGGAAGGAAATGCTTTCATTTGAAGGAGAAACAGGTCCTTACGTTCAATATTCATATGCTAGGGCTAAGAGTATCTTAAGAAAAGCTGGAGAAGTTAAGGGAAATGTTGATTACTCATTATTAAGTTCTAAAGAAGAATTTGAATTAGTTAAAACATTAGAAAACTTCAACAAGAATATATTGCTTGCTCTTGATAAGTTAGAACCTTCAGTATTAACTAGATATGTAATTGAGGTTGCAAAAGGATTTAATAAGTTCTACAACTCTCATTCAGTATTAAATCTTGAAGATGAAGCTTTAAAGGCATCAAGATTAAAGCTTGTAGAAGCTACATGTCAAGTAATAAAGAATGGTTTAGAACTTATAGGAATAGATGTAGTTGAAAAAATGTAGTTAAAAAAAGACTCTGTTTGACAGGGTCTTTTTTGTGTACATAGATGCTTTGGGTTTGATATAATATATATAAAGAAAGGTGGTGAAAGGGTGTTTATTGATAGAAATATAAAGTATAGAGATATACTTATAGTTGCTCTAATAGGATTTGCTGGATATAAGTTTATAGATAATTATGAGTACATATTTGCTGTGCTTAAGAAGTTTTATTCTATTTTAACTCCATTTATATATGCTCTTGTATTTGCGTATATATTAAATCCTATTATGAAGTTTTTTGAGAAGAGATTTAAGTTAAAGAGAGGATTATCTATTTTAATAACTTATTTGTGTATAATAGGAACGATATCATTAATATCAATATTTGTAGTACCTAATGTAATTGATAGTATTATTTCAATGATATCTGAAGTACCACAGTATATGACGATAGTCCAAGAATGGATTGATAAACTGATGGAAAATAAAGATATTTATACAGTAGTTAGTGAAGCAGGTCTTACAGATTATATATCACTTATAACATCAAAGACAGGGAGTTTTATAATTTCAGCTCTTGAAGGGTCTATATCATCAGTATTTACGATTACAACAAATTTAGTGAGGATAGTATTAGGATTTTTAATATCTATTTATGTACTTATTGATAAGGAAGGTTTTAAAGAGCATACTAAATTAATTTTATGTATGATTTTTAAGAAGGAGAGAGGAGAAAAGATAATAAGCTGGTTTAAGCTTTATAATAAAATGATAGGAATATATGTTGGAACTAAGGCTTTAGATTCTTTAATCATTGGCTTATTAGCTTTAGTTGGTCTTCTTATAATTAGAGCACCATATGCTATTGTTATTGCTATTGTAGTAGGTTTTACAAATATGATTCCTTACTTTGGCCCTCTTATAGGAGAAATTGTAGGTGGGATTATAGGAATATTTGTATCACCAACAATGGCATTTATTATTGTGGGTTATCTTTTAGTATTACAACAGTTTGATGCATGGTATTTAGAAGCAAAACTTGTAGGTAAAAAGGTAGGGGTTAGACCGTTTCTAATTATTTTAGCTGTATTTGTTGGTGGAGGATTATTTGGTCCTATAGGGATGATTTTAGGTTCACCAACTATGGCAACTATTAAGATTATGTATGAGAGAAAAGTTGAAAAATATAAGAGTAATGTGAAAATACAAAATAAAAATGCGGATTCGTAAGTGAATCCGCATTTTTGTTGAAATTGAATTATTCAGAAATATTGGCATTTTCATTAGTGCTAATGTCTTCAAGATTTTCAATTTCTTCAATAGATTTAATTTCATTTTTTTCTTCTTCAATTTCTTCAGTTTTATCATATATAAATTGTTTCCAATTAATAAAGATATGATAAAGATTAACTACATCTTGTTCATTATAAAGTAGAATATTTTCAATCTTTTCTTTAGGCATTCTTGAGATATATTCCTTATCTTTCATAACTTTATGAAAGGTTTTTGCAAGATTTGAGCCACTAATAACTTCACTTTGACGTATAATTCCAAATTGTTTTTCAAGGTTTTTAAGGCCTATAGAAGTTGAGTTACATCTTTCATATTCTTTTTGAATATCTACAGAATTAAACTCAGTTTTAAAATCATAATTAATGTTATATTTATTAAATAGATAGTTTATGACAGTGAAGTCATTATTACCTGAAAAAGTTACAATAGCTTTTTTACCAGAGTTTTTCATCTTGGTAAAATATTTTTTTGCCAGATATAAAATATCAATAGATTCATTTCTATTTTCTATCATATATTGAGTAACTTTTAATTTGTTAGTGGTATTATCAAAGATACAGGCACCAAAAACACCGATACATTTAGGCTTCTTATATACATAATGTTCAAGATCAAAAAAGATCAGGTCCTTTGCAGAATAGTTCATATCATCGTGACAAATCTTAAGCTCATCAGAAATATCATCTACTTTAATGATGTTCTCTCTAATTATCATAGTATCACTCATTTCTATACTTTATTGTGATAAAAAAGTATGCTTATTCATATGTATAATTTAAATTTTATTATATTATACCATTTATTATATTAAATACATAGATAATTAAGTAATTTGTATTTAATGAGTATAAATATCAGTCTCATCTTGACTAATAATACATATAATGTTAGAATAGAGGGTGAAAATAATTATCAATGAGGTGTAGGTATGAGTCTTAATGATTTAAAAGTTGGAGAATATGCAGTAGTAAAAGCTGTTAAGGGAGATGAAAAGTTAGCAAAAAGATTATCAGCACTTGGATGTATAGAGGGTACTGAAGTTAAGTTGAAAAGAATAGCACCTTTGGGAGATCCAATAATAATAAATTTGAGAGGTTTTGATCTTGCCATCAGAAAGAAAGATGCATACAATATTTATTTAAATAACTAATGGAGGATAGACATGAAGACAATTGCATTATTAGGAAATCCTAATGTTGGTAAGACTACGTTATTTAATGAATTAACTGGATCAAAGCAATACGTTGGAAATTGGCCAGGTGTAACAGTAGATAAAAAAGAAGGATTTTTTAACGACATAAAGATAGTAGATCTTCCTGGAATATATGCTATGGATACATTTTCTAATGAAGAAAAGGTGTCAAAGCTATTTTTACAACAGGAAGAAGTAGATTTGATATTAAATATAGTAGATGCTTCTAATTTAGAAAGAAATCTGTATTTAACAACACAGTTAAAAGAATTTAATATACCAATAATTTTAGCTGTTAATATGGTAGATGTTTTAGAAGAAAAGGGAATACATATTGATTATAAGAAACTTGAAGAAATGTTTAATGTAACTATTGTACCTATATCAGCAGCTAAAAAACAAGGTTTAGATGAACTTAAAGCTGTTTTAAAAAGGGATAATTTCGATAAAACATGCGATTCAGATAAATTTAAATTTGATGGTGAAAAAGAAGCGTATAAGTTTATAGATAATGTATTAGAGAAATGCATTAGAAAAGAGGATGAAGGTGAGTCCTTAAGTGAAAAAGTGGACAAAATATTATTAAATCCTTTTTTAGCATATCCTATTTTTATTTTAATGATGATATTAACTTTTAAAATAACATTCTCATGGGTTGGACAACCATTATCAGATATTTTAGATGCAATTTTAAATGATTCCTTTATGCCATGGGTAAGTGAACTCTTGAGCAATTCATCACCTTGGTTCCAATCTTTAATAGTAGATGGTATTATATCAGGGGTTGGTGGAATACTAGTATTATTGCCAGTAATATTATCACTTTTTGTATGTATTACAATTTTAGAAGACAGCGGTTATATGGCTAGAGTTGCTTTTTTAATGGATAAGCTTATGAGAAAAATGGGGCTATCAGGAAAGGCATTTATACCAATGATGGTTGGTTTTGGGTGCTCTGTTCCAGCAATAATGACAGCAAGAACATTAGAAAGTGAAAAGGATAGAAAGCTTACAGCACTTTTAATACCTTTAATGTCATGTAATGCTAGACTTCCAGTTTATACTGTATTTGCAGCAGTATTTTTTGAAAGTAATCAAGGATTAATAGTTGGATCTTTATATTTATTAGGAATATTAATGGCATTTATTATAGGAATGTTATTTAAAAATACTTTATTCAAAAAAGATGAAGAACCATTTATAATAGAACTTCCAGAATATAAAATTCCTCAAATAAAATCAGTAGTTAATCAAACTTTTGATAAAGCAAAAGGATTTATTAAGAAGGCAGGAACTATAATATTTGCAATGAGTGTTGTAATATGGTTCTTATCAAACTTTAGTTTAACAGGAATGGTTGATGAAGTTAATGACAGTATATTAGCATCAATAGGTGGATTTATAGCTCCTATATTCTCGCCGCTTGGATTTGGAAATTGGCAGTCAGCAGTGTCATTATTATCTGGACTTTTAGCGAAAGAGTCAGTCCTAGCTTCAATGGAAGTTATTTTTAGTGGAGATTTAAGTGCTGTGCTTCCAATGCATTTTACTACTTTATCAGCTTATGCTTTCTTAGTGTTTATATTATTGTATACTCCTTGTATATCAGTAATAGGAACAATGAAAAAGGAATATGGAACTAAGATGACTGTATTTTCAGTTTGTTATCAATTAGTTTTAGCATGGGTAGCTGCATTTTTAGTATATAATATAGGTTCTTTAATATTTTAAGGAAGGTGATAACCTTTGGAAATTATTATTACAATAGCAATAGTGCTTTTAGCGATTTTTATAATATTTAAAAATATTAAGAAATCATCAAAAGGTAAATGTAACTGTGGGCACTGTTCAAAGAGCTGCTCAGTAAGAAAAGATAAAGAAGGGAATTTATCAAAAAGAGATACTTTACCCTAAAGACATTCTGATATTAAAAAAAGATAAAATGATTAGGCTTATAGCAAATTGTTTTATCTTTTTTCATATTTAATCACATTGCCATCAGTAATAATTTTGATATTACCATCCATGTCAGTTCTAAGGTACTTTATTTTAAGCTTGGAAAGCAAATCTAAGGTTCTTTTGTGGGGATGACCATATGAATTATCTTTACCTGCTGAAATAACTGCTAGAGAAGGGGATACAGCCTTTAAAAAGCTTTCACTAGTAGAACTATCTGAACCGTGATGACCAAGTTTTAAAACATCAGCTTTTATATTGGAGTATTTATTTAATATATTTTTTTCAACTTCTTCTTCTGCATCTCCTGTTAATAAGAAGGAGGTATTTTTATATTTTAATAGAATTACAGCTGAACAGTTATTTAGGTTCTTAATATCAGAGCAATCATCAGTATTTGGTGATAATATAGTTAATGATATATCCTTATCAAGAGTTATAGGAACATTACTAGATTTTAAAATATTTATTTTTAGTTTTTTATCTTTAAGGGCATCAATCATATTTTCATAAGTTTTACCTTTATTTGTGCATTTAGGTGAATAGAAAGATAAAACATTATATTTTTTTATTATGTATGCCATATTACCAATGTGATCTTCATGAGGATGGGTAGCAATTAAATAATTAATAGTAGATATATTATATTTATTTAGATAATTACTTAAAGAATGAAGTCCTTCTTTAGGACCTGAATCTATTAAAAGTATTTTATTATTAAAGTGAATTAAGATAGAATCTCCTTGACCAACATCAATAAAATGAATTTCAAGATTATTCTTTGAAAAGTAGTGATCTTTAAAACATGAACAAGAAGATATTAAGATAAGAAAAATAATAACAGGTAAAGTTTTTTTTATAAATCTCTTAAACATAAAATGCCCTTTCAAATAAGTATATTTATTAATAAATATTGTCTTAATTTAATTAAAATATACTTATTAGTGTACAAAAATGAATCGTATCAAAAAGAGATACGATTCATTTTTGCAGTATCTATTATTAGAAATGTTTATTTTTTATATTATTAACTTTTTCTCTAAGTTCTTGAAAGAAGTTTTGTATATTTTCAGGTTTTATAAGGATAGTATTAAGGGATACACCATCTAATTGAATTCCATATATAAAGTTTTTGAAGTTTAGTAAGGAATTTAATGTTCTCAAAAAATCTATAGTTATTAATATTAATAATAAGATTGAAAGTTCAATTCTAATAGCTTCAGGTATAATACATACAATTGATATGATAAGTGGATGTACAATATGTACTATTAATAATGAAACTATACCCCACATAATTGAAAAATGGAGACATATTCTTCCGTGAAGGTTAAGAGGATCTTCTGTGTAATCCCAGTATTTTGTTTTGAATAATTTTTCAAGTATAAGTCCTGTAAAATATTCTATAAAGGATGTTAAGAAAGTTGCTATAATAAGCATTATAAATGAATTATAATGAAGATTACTTAATGTAAGAATAACTGATAAAACAGCAGCTCCATATATAGGACATAAAGGACCATATAAAAAACCTCTATTTACAAATTTTCTTTGATTCTTATAAGCATAACCTACTTCTACACACCATCCTAAGAATGAATAAATTATATAATATATTAATAAATCATATACTTTTATGTTAATAGCAAAATTATTTAATGTGAATAAATGCATAAATACCTCCTGGATTTTAATTACATATTTATTATATAATCAGTTTGTTAACAAAATATTAAATAAAAACTTAAAAATACCTTAATTATAAGAGAGTATATTCTTTCTATCCTCCAATTTTGCTTTTAGAACCTTTTGAGATGCTTTAAGAAAGTTGATTGATGTGCTAAAAAGCATGACACAAGCTGTTTTGTTTTAAATAAGAAATATCTGCATAATTATTATGCAGATATCTATATAAACATATTATCTATTGTTGTTATATTTCTTTTTAGCAAAGAAAGAAATGCTGTATAAACCAGCTAAGCCGACCAAACCATAAATTATTCTACTAAGTGTAGTCATATTTCCAAAAAGAGATGCAACTAAATCAAATTCAAAAAATCCTATTAGTCCCCAATTTATAGCACCTATTAATACCAATATAAAAGCTATTAAATCTAAAATCATCATAATTTATACACTCCTTTCAAGTATATTATTTACGGAATGTATAAAATTATACTTATAATGTTATGTTTCTATCTATAGGTTGAGATAAGGAAATAAAAGTATATGTACGTTGAATACCAGATATGTTATTTATTTTTTCAAGTAGTACATTTTGCAAATCACTTATACTTTTTGATATTACTTTTGCAAACATTGAATAATCACCAGTTGTTAGGTGTAATTCAACTACTTCATCAATTTTTTTCATTTCATCAAAAACAGCATGGAATGAAGAAGTCTTGTCCACATATATACCAACAAAACAACAAACGTCATACCCTAGCTTTTCTAAGTCTAATAAAATTCTAGAACCTTTTATTATTCCAAGGTCCTCCATTTTTTTCATGCGTACATGAATTGTACCACCACTTACGTGACATATTCTTGCAATTTCAAGATATGGAGTTCTACAATCTTTTATTAAAAGATCAAGAATCTGCAGGTCTAATTCATCTAATTGAAGGGTTACATTTTCTGCCATATTATCACCTCTACTAAATGTCATATATTTTTATTCTATCAAATATTAGCATAAATTCAACAGAAAAAATGAGGATATGAAAAAAAAATATCATTTTTTTGAGAAATTAATAAAAGATAAATACATAAAAGTAACTATAAGGAAATAAGTTTATGTTATAAGAAATTATTGTATAGGTTTAAAAACTTGAAATTATTATTAAGTTATTTTAATATTATATTATATTTAATGTAGGAGGATAGGTATATGAGCATTTTATTTACAATACTTTATTTTGTATTAATGTTTGTAGTGGCAGTAGGTTTAATTATGCTGTTTAAGAAATTTTTATTTTCAAAGGTAAAAATCAATAAGTATATTCCATTAGGTTTCTGTATTGCGGGGCTTATTTATCAATTATTTGCTAAACCAAATAACTTTTATATAAATTCAGGTCTTACAGTTTTAATAATTTTAGCTTTTGCTTGGTATTTTGATATAAATCAAACAGGTGGTCCTAAAAAGGCAGAAAAGAAAATAGTAATAAAACCTAAGGCAAAACCAAATAGAGTAAAGAATGAACATAAATAGAAGAGTTAATAAAAGCTTCTGCAAGTTTTATTTTGCAGAAGCTTTTATTAGTTTTCAATAAAGATTGGAGAACTAATAGCAATTCTATGATTGTCCTGAAAAATTTTTATTATATACCATGTTTCGTTTTCAGCTCTTTCATGAGAATATAAATATTTAATGTAGTTTAAGTGAATATCAGATATTTTTTTAACAATATTACCTTTGTTGGTTACTATGTGAATTTCATTAATTTTGACAATAGGATCTTCTGCAAAGATAGAGAAGTTTAGTTTACTACTATCAGATGGAAGAACTGCTCCCATATAGATGTTGTTAATTTTAAAATTTAGTTTAAGAGTTCTTGATTCAGTAGAATAAGTTCTTCTACGTCTAAATGCATCAATAATATTATTTTGACTTAAAGAAGGGGCTATAATTGCAGTTAAGTTTTCGCTATCACCAAAATTCATTCTATGATTATCTTGACCATTAATAGCTCCAAGCTTCCAGCCTTTATCAAGAAGTGTATAGTAATATTTATCATGTCGTATATATTTGTTTGGAAATGAGCCATTACCTACTTCTATAGAAGTAATTACTTTATTTAAAATTTCATTATAATTCAATAAGGTTATCCCTTTATGAGGATGATTTATAGTTATAAAAGCATTAGGATTATTCATCATCCAAATAATAAGAAGGTTTATATTATTAACGGTACCAGTGAAAAAGGTATTTGAATTAATAATATTTAAATCTCCATAGGGAGATGATTTTGTTTCAAATCCAAGTAAAGGTATTAAGCTATCACTTTTCTTTTTAAATTTTTCACACATAACTTGAGAAGTATTCCATTTTGATATATTTCTATCTTTAACATAAAGAGTTTTTGAAAGATAAGAATTATGATCTGTAATTGCTAAAAAGTTTAAGTTATTTTTCTTAGCATGTTCATAAGCTTCAAGAGGAGTACCTCTGCCTGTTGAAAAAGCTGTATGAGCATGAGGAATGCCATAATAATATTTAAATGAAACATCTCTTTTTTTACTCATAAATAAAACCCCTAAAAATTACTTATTATATTTATAGTGCTTAAAGTGATAAAATAATGACAACAAAGAATAGTAATGATAAAATAAGTGGATAAAGAAAAAAGTAAGGATAAAAAAGGCAGGAGATAAATAATGATATTTATTGGAGAATACAATAGTTTAAAAGTTGATAGAGAAGTAGATTTTGGATTTTATCTAGTAGATGAAAAGGGTGATGATGTATTATTGCCAAATGCTCTTTTAGAAGGAAATGAAGTTAAAGTAGGAGATACTGTAGAAGTATTTGTATATAGAGACTCAAAGGATAGACCTGTAGCTACATTTAAGAAGCCTCTTATAACAGTAGGAGAAGTTGCTTATTTAGAAGTAGTTGGCCAAAGTTCTTTTGGTGCTTTTGCTGATATGGGATTAGATAGAGATATATTTATACCATTAAAAGAACAAAAGTTTAAGATGCTTAAAGGAAAGAAATATCTATTATATGCTTATGTTGATAAGACAGGAAGACTAGCTGCTACTACATATGTTGACCACTATATTGAAATTGGAGAAGGATATGAAGTTGGGCAAGAAGTTGAAGCTATTACATATGGTAAAGGTGGAGAAAAGACTATAAGAGTTGCTATTGATGGAAAATATCAAGCAATAATCTTAGGAAATGAACGTGCAAAAGATATTTATCCTGGAGATAAATTTACGGCAAGAATAAAAAGAATATATGAAGATGGAGTAGTTGGTCTTACTACAAGAATGAAAAGATTAGAAGCTAGAGATGTTATAAGAGAAGAAATACTTAAGTATCTTGAAAGTCATGATGGATTTATGCCATTTAATGATAAGAGTGCCTCTGAACTTATTAAAGAAACTTTTGGAACTTCAAAGAATTATTTTAAAATGACATTAGGTGGATTAATGAAAGAAGGAAAGATAAGACAAGATTCGGAAGGTACATATTTAATTAAATAATGTTATACGTTTTGTATAAGAAAAAGGATGGTAAATTATTTATCATCCTTTTCTTAACCTATTATGATTTTGGAGCATAAAATATTATTTCTATGCTCCAATTTTTCTTTTATAACCTTTTGACAGGCTTTAACAAAGTGGTGTCAGCTGCTTTGTTATTATACTTTCAATAATAATTAATCATCAAGTTGAGATGAATCTTTAAAAACTGAGTTAGGGGTAATATAAAGAATACCTAATATTATTATGGAAAGTATAATTGTAATACCATAGTTAAGAGAAAAGCACACAGATAGTGCTGACAAAATTAATAAAGCAATAATAACATATTCAGTAAGTTCAGAATGTTCTTTAATCCAATCTTGAATTCTGCTCATTAATTAATCCCTCCCATTTTCTCTTCTTATTTTTATACCCTTTACAAAATAATTATAACATGAAAATATAAAAAATACAAATTATGGAAAATAAAAAATAAGTGAGAGTAATTTTCAAGTAACTGTTGACTTGAAATATGAAAAGAGTTATAGTATTCCTAAATAGGAACACTTTAAAAGGGATGAGCAAAAATGGGAAATATAGATAGATTAATGAGCTTTGGATTAACAAGACAAGAGGCAAGTATATATTTATTATTATTCCAAGAAGGAGAATTAAACGGATATGAAGTTTCAAAATTAACTTCAATATCACGTTCTAATGCATATAATGCTTTGGCATCTTTAGTAGAAAAGGGAGCAGCCTATGTTATAGAAGGTGATACAGTAAAATATACTCCAGTACCAATGAAGGAATTCTGCAATAATAAGATAAGAGATTTAACCATAAATAAACAGGCAATCTTGAAAAGTGTACCTAAAAGAAGAACTGAAAGTAATGGTTATATAACTGTTACTGGTGAAAAGCATATTATAGATAAGTTTAGAAACATGTTAAAAATTGCAGAACAAAGAGTGTACTTATCTGTTTATGATCATATATTAAGTAAGTTTGAAGATGAATTAACAGCATTAGTAAAGAGGGGTATTAAAGTTGTTATTATTACCAACTCACCATTTGAATTAGAGGGGGCTATTATTTATTATGCAAAGAGAAAAGCTGAACAAATAAGGCTTATAGCAGACTCTAAATATGTATTAACTGGAGAGATAAGTGATAAGGTTAATTCAACCTGTCTTTATTCTAGTAATGATAATTTAGTAGAAATCTTCAAAGAATCGCTGACAAATGAAATTAAATTAATTAAGCTCAAGGAAGGATGATTATTAAATGATTAAAAAGCCATTTGTGACAAAGGAACAGCTTGAAGAAATAGTTAAAAAATATCCTACACCTTTTCATATATATGATGAAAAAGGTATAAGAGAAAATGCACGTAAAGTTAAAAAAGCCTTTTCATGGAATAAAGGATTTAAAGAATATTTTGCAGTTAAAGCAACACCAAATCCATATATTATGAAGATTTTAAAAGAAGAAGGATGTGGAATGGACTGTTCTTCTTTAGCAGAACTTATATTATCAGAGAAATGTGGAATTACAGGAAATGAAATAATGTTTTCTTCTAATGATACACCAGCAGAAGAATTTAAATATGCAAGAGGTTTAAATGCAACTATTAACCTAGATGATATAACTCATATAGATTTCTTAAAGAAGGAAGCAGGAATTCCAAAGAGGATATCATGTAGATTTAATCCAGGAGGAAAATTTGAATTAGGTACTGATATTATGGATGATCCAGGTGATTCAAAATATGGATTAACTAGAGCACAAATGAAGGAAGCTTTCTTAAAACTTAAAGAACTTGGAGCTGAAGAATTTGGTATTCATTCATTTTTAGCTAGTAACACAGTTTCTAATGAATATTATCCAACTTTAGCCAAGATATTATTTGAAGTTGCAGTTGAACTTAAAGAAGAAACAGGGGTACATATAGGTTTTATCAATTTATCAGGTGGAGTTGGTATTCCATATACTCCAGATAAGGAACCTAATGATATTATAAAAATTGGTGAAGGGGTAAGAAAGGCTTACGAGGAAATTTTAGTACCAGCTGGTATGGGAGATGTAGCTATTTACACTGAAATGGGAAGATTTATGCTTGGACCTTATGGACACTTAGTAACTAAGGCTATACATGAAAAGCATATTTATAAGGAATATATAGGGGTAGATGCCTGCGCAGCAAACCTTATGAGACCAGCTATGTATGGAGCTTATCATCATATAACTGTTATGGGGAAAGAAGATGCAGCCTGTGACCATGTTTATGATATAACAGGATCTTTATGTGAAAACAATGATAAGTTTGCAGTAGATAGAAAACTTCCAAAGATAGATATGGGTGATTTACTTGTAATTCATGATACAGGTGCTCATGGATTTGCCATGGGTTATAATTATAATGGAAGATTAAAATCTGCTGAACTTCTACTTAAGGAAGATGGAAGTGTTGAACAAATAAGACGTGCTGAAACTCTTGATGATTACTTTGCAACATTAGATTTTAGCAGACTATAATATAGAAGTTTTTAAAGTGCTGTTTTGAACCAGTGTAGTTCAAAGCAGTGCTTTTTTAATGTAGAAGTGAGTGTATTTGGGGCAGAGGATGTATTTTTCTTGGGAGTATATTTCAAATCAAAGATGGTTTAGAATGCAGGAATGAAGGAGGAAATTCTAAATCTCAGGCTCTTAGAATTTCTGATTGATTTTATATTTTAATTACAAATTTTTTTTGCTGAACTTTATGTTCAGCTTTTTTAACGTATAGGAAATTAAAAACTTTTTTTGAGAGTGAGCACTGATTATAACTGGCTTTCTGATATGTAAGTCGTCCAATACGTTAAAAAGAAAAATGTAGTGCCGCAAAAGAACCGAAAAGCAAAATAATTAAATTCTATTTTAATAGGAAATTATTTTACTTTTAGAACCTTTTGCATGGCTTACAAAGTGGCTTCCTGCGCTGAAAAGCGTGGCGTCAGCCACTTTGTTCTGTCTAGACAAATAGGACAAAGGTCCTATTTTAATGTGATTTACTAAAGTTGCAGACAAAAAATGTTATAATAGTATAATAAAGAGAAAAAAGGGGATATATGTTGGATAAGAGAATAAATAGGGAACAAATTGTTACAGCAATGCTTATAAAGTGGATAGATAAAATGTTCTTTTTAAATGGAGAGGAAAAAGCACTTCTTTTAAAAATATCTTTTGTATTAATAAAAGATAGAGCTAATCTTTTCAAATTGTATGATGAAATTTTTCAAGAGGAAGAACATTATCTAAGTTTTAATGATGAGAAACTTGAATTATCTTTAGAAAATAAGAAAATGATAGTAAGTACACTAATTGATTTTTCTGATGAAATATTTCCTTTAGGATCATTAGTTACATTAAAGAATGAAGAACTTAAAGATAAGGAAGGTAATGATTTAAAAATTATAATAACTAAGAGATTTTTATCTAATGAGAAAAGTAGTTTCTATTTCACTTATTCAGGAACTCTTTATCCAATAGGAAGTTTTGAAGAAGAGGATAAGCTTCTTCACTTTACTTCTGAATCTATTAAGGAAGTACTGCATCAAGGTTTTAGTGATGATGTAGACGTATCTTATACATTAGCTGTTAAAAATGAACTTATTTTAAATAGAGGTGTTCATTCTGTACTTTTTGCTGATGTAAAGGAAAAAAGGAATTTTGAAAAAGAAATTCAGAGGTAAAAGGGGGGGGAAGTAATGAGTAGTATTTCATCAATGGAAAGAGAAATTGCTAGATGTGAAGCTGAAATCGAAAGAAATAAGGAAGAAATTAAAGCGCTAGAAAAAAGAAATGAAGAGCTTAGAGAAATTAAGAAGAAGTTTGAAGAAACTCATGAAAAGCTCTATGACTATAATAAGAGAAGAAATAATACTTATGAAGAATTAAGATATACCTTAAGAAATACGAAGTTTGTAGTTCAAAATGCTGATACTATGCTTGAGTATATAAATGGCAGTCACTATAAAAAAGCAGATGATGGTGTAGCTGAATCTATTAAGAAGGTAGAGCAGACTATTCAAAAGAATGAGGATAGAATTGAAGAATTAAAGAGAAGAAATGATGAGTTAAGGCAAAAAATAGCTCATCTTAGAGAGGAGATACGAAGAGAAAGGGAGAGAAGAAGAAAGAAAAAGAAATCATAGGGGGAAAAGAAAATGAGCACTACATTAGATTATGATATTGTTGTTCATGATGATGCATGCGGGGAAGCAGGAGCTGAATTTAAGGACATATCAGATAAGTTCACATCATATTTAGATACATATAGCAGCATCTTAGAAAGAATATTATCAGATGGAATTCCATCTGGAAAAGTACATAATAATTTAGAAAAATTTTTAGAGTCTGTTAATGGATTAAAGAATCAGCTTGGTGATATAGCTGATACAGCACAAAAGTGTTCTAATGATTTTGTAGCTGATATGGATAAAGCAGACGGTTACTAGTCTTCTAAATGACATAGAAACAAGTAATATACAGCATAAGGAAGTAGAAGGGGCAGGATATACTAAACAATATATGGATGTTGTAGGTAACTCTTTTGTAGGAGTAGTGAATTCTCTTAAGGTTTTAATTGCATCTACAATTTCAATGTTAGAGGAAGTTAAAGATGGCTATATTGAAATTGATGAAACTACAAGGGATAGTATAGAAGAATTTAAGGAAGAGGTGCTTTTTGATAGATGAGTGGTATTGTAAGAGATTTTTCCTTAAGTTCTGTTGAACATCTTAAAAATATTATAAAACAAAATGTTGATGAAGATAACGAATTATTTTTAGTAGACTGGGTTAAAGACTGGTTTATGGATGACTTAGATATTAATGATTATATAAATGACATAGATACCTATCATGCTAAAATGGTAGATAAGTATGATATTAGTACTAAGAAGTTTGAACAGATTTTAAATAAGGTACATGCAGTTGACATAAGTTATGCAGACAGATTTAATAGTATCTATGAAGGTCTTTCAAGTTTTAATGCACTGATTATGAATGTAACAGCTTTAATAGACCCATCAGCAGTAACTTTAGATCAAAATGCATATGAAGAGCTTTTAAGTGGAATTGAAAGTGTTCATGCAGAGAATATGGAAATCATTAACAAGGCTATAAAAAATGATGATGCTGAACTAGATGATGCTCTTCGTGAAGTTCCATGGTATGAAACAGTCTTAGATTTTGTAGCAGGGGCAGGAGTTGAACTTGTTAAAAATAATATAGAAGGATTGTTTTTTATACCTTTTAAGATTTTAGATGGAATTTTTGATGAAGACAGATATTCTACATTCTGTGATAACTTAGATGGTTTAGAAGAACAGTATATACTTCCTCATATAGGAAATAAGCAGGCGTACTATTTTGGAAGAGCTACAGGGGATGTTATTACTATAGTAGAAGGTGCTTATGGAATGGTTAAAGGAATTGCCACTATTGCTGGTGGTATAACTATTACAGGTGGTGGCACTGCACTTTCTGCTACAGGAATTGGTTCAATAATAGGGGCACCAGCTATTGCAGTGTCAGTACCAGTAGTACTTGCAGGTGCAGGAGAGTTAGCTTTGGCTGGTGGAATTGCTTATACAGGTTATAGTAATTTTGATGATAATATAATGAAAGCTTCTACAAATGATGTTAAAGATATTACTGATAAACAATCAGCTTTGGATAATAGCTTAAATAATACTCCAACAAGAGTAAATTACGGAGAACAATATAGGAGAGTAAATGGTAAAAAAGCTTTAAAACCAGATATTGAATATGTAAGTAAGGAAGGTTATAGATATGTAACAGACTCAGAAGGAAGAATTAGTAATGTTAATGGAAA
>CAKVFO010000049.1 GCA_934746785.1 uncultured Clostridium sp.
TCAGATAAAAACTGACTTTACTCTTGCAAATACAAGGTTTTAGTAAAAACGGAAGTTAGTTTTGCATTCAACGCTTTATTTCAAATCATCTACTCTCAGATATTCATGAATATAAATTTCTTCAATACTCTTTTCATCTAAGGTAGTATTTGCAATTCTCTCTGTAATTGTAAATATAAATAACACATATCATACCACTTTTATATGATATAATTACATTTATTGTAAATATAAGTTTTATTAGTTCTACAAATGAAAATTATAGGAGGAAATGTATATGGGATTACCGATTAAAAAGAAAACATTCATTCAAACAGAAAGGCTTGTCTTGAAACCCTATTCTAAGGTTGATACAGAAAATATGATTGAACTTCTTACAAATAATGAAATAACAAAAACATTTATGGTTCCAGATTTCGAAACAAGAGATCAATTAGATGAGTTGGTGAAAAAACTTATAACTTTCAGTAATATAGAGGATGTAAAACACCTTGAATATGGAATCTATCTTAATGATGCCTTAATTGGTTTTATAAATGACTGCGGAATTGAAGATGATGAGATTGAAATCGGTTATGTTATTCATCCTGATTATCAAGGACAAGGTTATGCCACAGAAGCTGTTAGAGTTGTTATAAATGAACTTGGTGAAATGGGTTTTCGTAAAATAACTGCTGGATTATTTGAAGAAAATATAGCTAGTCGCAGAGTAATGGAAAAGTGTGGCATAAAATTAAGCAGTTTAGTTGATGAAGAAGAATACAAAGGTGTAATTCACAAATGCAACTATTATGAAATATGTTTTTAAATACAAAAAATGAGAACCCTCTAATATTGCGGGTTCTCACTGTTTTTTATATTATTCAAACTCTATAGTAGCTGGTGGTTTTCCAGTGCAATCGTAGAATACTCTATTTACACCTTTAACTTCGTTTACTATTCTAGTTGTTACTTTTCCTAGTACATCCCATGGAAGGTCAGCAGATTCTGCTGTCATGAAATCACTTGTTAATACTGCTCTTAAAGCTACAGCATAGTCATAAGTTCTTTCATCACCCATAACTCCAACTGATCTCATGTTAGTTAATGCTGCAAAGTATTGACCTAAGTTCTTATCTACTCCTGCCTTTGCAATTTCTTCTCTGTAAATTGCATCTGCATCTTGAACTATTCTTACTTTTTCAGCAGTTACTTCACCGATGATTCTGATACCAAGTCCTGGTCCTGGGAATGGTTGTCTGAATACTAAGTTTTCAGGTATTCCTAGTTCAAGTCCTGCTTTTCTAACTTCATCCTTGAATAATAATCTTAATGGTTCAACTATTTCTTTGAAATCAACATGGTCAGGAAGACCTCCAACATTGTGGTGTGATTTAATAACAGCTGATTTTCCAAGACCACTTTCAATTACGTCAGGATAAATAGTTCCTTGTCCTAAGTAATCTACAGCACCTATCTTCTTAGCTTCTTCTTCAAAAACTCTAATGAATTCTTCACCAATAATCTTTCTCTTTGTTTCTGGATCTTCTACACCTTTTAGCTTTTCGTAGAATCTTTCTTGAGCATTAACACGAATGAAGTTTAGGTCATATGCTCCATTTGGTCCAAATACAGCTTCTACTTCATCACCTTCATTTTTTCTAAGTAGACCGTGGTCAACAAATACACATGTTAATTGCTTACCAACTGCCTTTGAAAGTAATACTGCTGCTACTGATGAATCTACTCCTCCTGATAAAGCACATAGAACTTTACCATTTCCTATCTTCTTACGTAATTCTTCGATAGTTGTTTTAACGAAAGAATCCATCTTCCAGTCACCAGCACAGTTACATACATTAAATACGAAGTTTGCTAGCATTTCTTTACCTTGAGCTGTATGCATAACTTCTGGATGGAATTGAACAGCATATAAATTCTTTTCTGTATTTTCCATAGCTGCAACTGGACATACTGGTGTATGTGCAACTATTTTAAAGTTTTCTGGTGCTTCTGCTATATAATCAGTGTGACTCATCCAGCAGATAGTCTTTTCTGAAACACCTTCAAATAATTTAGATGTAACATCTACATCAACTTCTGTTTTTCCATACTCACTTACAGGAGCTGTTGCAACTTTTCCACCTAGAAGATGTGCCATAAGTTGTGAACCATAGCAAATACCAAGTATAGGTATCCCTATTTCAAAAATTTCTTTTTCACATAGTGGAGAATCCGCAGCATAAACGCTGTTAGGACCTCCTGTAAAAATGATTCCTTTAGGATTCATTTCTTTTATCTTATCTATTCCTATAGTATATGGATGAATTTCGCAGTAAACCCCACATTCTCTTACTCTTCTCGCTATTAACTGATTATATTGACCGCCAAAGTCAATAACTATGACCTTTTCTTTATTCATGTTATCCTCCATTATTGTGAAACACTATAGTTTGGTGCTTCTTTAGTAATATTTATGTCGTGTGGATGACTTTCTCTTAATCCATTTGCAGTTTGAGTTACAAATGTAGCTGTTTGATATAAAGTTTCAAAATCTTTTGATCCAAGGTATCCCATACCTGACTTGATTCCTCCAAGTAATTGGAATATAGTATCTGAAACTAAGCCTTTATAAGCAACTCTTCCTTCAACACCTTCTGGAACTAGCTTCTTATTTCCTTCTTGGAAGTATCTATCCTTTGATCCACAAGCCATTGCTGCAAGTGATCCCATACCTCTGTATACTTTATAACTTCTTCCTTGATATATTTCTGTTTCTCCAGGAGCTTCTTCACATCCTGCAAGTAATGATCCCATCATAACTGCACATGCTCCAGCAGCCATTGCTTTAACTATATCTCCTGAGTATTTAATACCACCATCAGCAATAACAGGGATTCCATATTTTCTTCCCACTTCTACACAATCCATAACTGCAGTTAATTGAGGAACACCTACCCCTGCAACTATTCTTGTAGTACAGATAGATCCAGGTCCTATACCAACCTTAACGCAGTCTGCTCCTGCTTTAATTAAATCTTCTGTTGCTTCTGCTGTAGCAACGTTTCCTGCTATTACTTGAAGTTCTGGATATACTTCCTTTACTTGTTTTACTGCATCAAGAACTCCTTTTGAATGACCATGAGCTGTATCTATTGTTATAACATCAACCTTAGCCTTAACTAAAGCTTCAACTCTTTCCATCATATCTTTAGTTACACCAACAGCTGCTCCACAAAGTAATCTTCCCTTTTCATCTTTAGCTGCATTTGGGAAAGCTTTAGTTTTTTCTATATCTTTTATAGTTATTAATCCTTTTAGCATACCGTCTTTATCTACTAAAGGTAATTTTTCTATTTTATGTTGTCTTAATAATTCTTTTGCTTCATCTAATGAAGTATTTTCTGGTGCTGTAACTAAGTTTTCTTTAGTCATTACATCTTTTATTTTCTTTGTGAAGTCTGTTTCAAAAGTTGTATCTCTATTAGTTAATATACCAACAAGTTTTCCGTCAACTGTTATAGGTACTCCTGAGATTCTATATTGAGCCATTAAATCTTCAGCATCTTGTAATGTATGTTCTGGACTTAAGAATATTGGATCCGTAATTACTCCATTTTCTTGTCTCTTAACTCTATCAACTTCTCTTGCTTGAGCTTCTATTGACATATTTTTATGTATAATTCCAATTCCGCCTTCTCTAGCTATTGCTATTGCCATTGTAGATTCTGTAACTGTATCCATTCCAGCGCTAATCATAGGAATGTTTAATGCAATTTTCTTAGTTAGCTTAGTTTTTAAAGATACCTCTTTTGGTAAAACCTCTGATTTATTTGGTACTAAAAGCACATCATCAAATGTGTAAGCTTGTTTAATTATTCTTGCCATGTTTACATCCTCCTATATAAATAAAATATTTCATTTTTATTGTAAAATGAATTTTCTCCTTCATTTTTTAATGTATTTTTGAGTACAAAAAAAGCACATTAACTTTCTAAGTGAAGTTAATATGCTATCATACAACATTACATAATCTAGTATATTAATTCACTCATAGTCGGAAATTTACGGTTTCCGGTAGATACTTCCTGCCATATTCAGGGGATATACGAGCTTTTTATGTACATTCTTTTTAAATTAAACTTATTATAATGTATAAGTCTTCCAAAGTCAATAGAATTGAAGGTAAAATTGCATTTTTATATACTATGTTATTACCTTTATCTTTCCATCCTTCAAAGTAAAATCTTTCTTTCCATTTATTAATTCCAACATAGTTTCATACTTCATACTTTCATCTATTGATTTTATAGAATCTATATCAACAATTTGACTTTCCTTTTTTACTCTCTTCAACTTTGACTTTATAGAAGAAAACTTTTCATTATTTTCTATCTTATTAACTGAATCAATAGAATAGTTCTCTATAGCTAAAACTACTTGCCTGACATCATCTAATGCTTTTGTCTTATCTGCTTTATTAATACAATTTATATAATTAGGAACAAGCATTATAGATAAAATGGCTATCACTGCTACTGTTGCTATTACTTCTATTAATGTAAAGCCACCTTTCTTACTTCTTATTTTTTTGTTATTATTTGAAAATTTCACTTTTTATTATCCTCCTCATCAAGTTAATTATCAAAATTATAGCCATAAAGTATACATTTTATAATATAACCTCATCCTTAAACTTATATTTTTGCTAATTAATCACTTTCTATGTTTGTATAAAACAAAATAAAGGATGCCCCAAAGACATCCTTTATTAAAAGAAAACTTATTTATTTTTAGTACATTCCATCCATTCCTGGAGCTCCGCCTGGCATTGGTGCTTCCTTAACTGGAATATCAGCTACAGCTGCTTCTGTTGTTAAGAATGTTGAAGCTACTGATGCAGCATTTTGAAGTGCAGATCTTGTAACCTTAGTTGGATCTACTATTCCTGCTTTAATCATATTCTTGTATTCATTTCTTAAAGCATCATAGCCTTCTCCAGCTTCGCTGTTCTTAACCTTTTCTATTATAACTGAACCTTCAACACCTGCATTAGTTGCAATTTGTCTCATTGGTTCTTCAAGAGCTCTAACAATTATGTTAATACCAACTTGTTCATCTTGAATATCAGAAGTAAGTTTAGCAACTTCATTGATGATATTAACATAAGCAGTTCCACCACCTGGTACTATACCTTCTTCTACAGCTGCCTTAGTTGCGTTTAAAGCATCTTCAATTCTTAACTTTCTTTCTTTAAGTTCTGTTTCAGTAGCTGCACCAACCTTAATTACTGCAACTCCTCCAGCAAGTTTAGCTAATCTTTCTTGAAGTTTTTCTTTATCAAATTCTGAAGTACTATCTTCAATTTGAGTCTTAATCAACTCAATTCTTTCCTTAATATCAACACTATTTCCTCTACCATTTACTATAGTAGTATTATCCTTAGTTACCTTAACACTATCAGCTTGACCTAACATGTCTATAGTAGTTTCTTTAAGGTCTCTTCCTAGTTCTTCTGATATTACTTGACCGCCAGTAAGAATAGCTATATCTTGTAACATTTCTTTTCTTCTATCACCAAATCCTGGAGCCTTAACAGCAACACATGTAAATGTTCCTCTTAACTTGTTAACTACTAATGTAGCCATTGCTTCCCCTTCAATATCCTCAGCAATAATTAATAGCTGCTTACCAGTCTTAACTATTTCCTCTAATATAGGTAATATTTCTTGAATGTTTGTAATCTTCTTATCTGTTATTAATATGAAAGGATTATCTAAATTAGCTTCCATCTTTTCATTATCTGTTGACATATAAGGTGATACATATCCTCTATCAAACTGCATACCTTCAACTACATCTAATTCAGTTCCCATTGACTTAGATTCTTCAATAGTAATAACTCCTTCATTACCTACCTTTTCCATAGCATCAGCAATAAGCTTTCCTATTTCATCATCAGCAGCCGATATAGCAGCAACTCTTGCAATATCTTCTTTACCATTTACAGGTTTAGATATGTTTTTAATTTCTTCAACTGCCTTTTCAACAGCTTTTCTAACACCATTTCTAAGTAACATTGGGTTTGCACCAGCTGTTACATTCTTTAAACCTTCTCTTATGATAGCTTGTGCTAATAATGTAGCTGTTGTTGTACCATCTCCTGCTACATCATTAGTTTTAGTTGCAACTTCTTTTACAAGTTGAGCTCCCATATTTTCATATGGATCTTCTAATTCTATTTCTCTTGCTATTGATACACCATCATTAGTTATAAGTGGTGCTCCAAATTTCTTATCTAAAACAACATTTCTTCCTTTAGGTCCTAAAGTAACCTTTACTGTATCTGCTAACTTATCTACACCAGCCTGCATAGATCTTCTTGCGTCTTCACCAAATTTTAATGTTTTTGCCATTATACTTTCCCTCCTAATCTACGATAGCTAAAATATCTTCTTGTTTTAAAATAGTATATTCTTCTCCAGAAACTTTTACATCAGTTCCAGCGTATTTAGAGTATAATACCTTATCTCCAACCTTCACTTCCATTGGGACTCTCTTACCTTCAACTAAGGCACCAGGTCCTACCGCTACTACTTCTGCCTCTTGTGGTCTTTCCTTAGCAGTACCAGTTAACACTATTCCGCTTTTAGTAGTCTCCTCTGCTTCAAGTTTTTTAATTACAACTCTTTCACCAAGTGGTTTAATATTCATAAATAGAACCTCCTTCTAAAAATATATATATTTTTTACTAGTATAATTAACGAATCTTATTATTTATAAATAAGGTTTTTTTGCATTATATTAGCACTCACTACCATCGAGTGCTGATACAATTATAATATATCCAATATCCATATTATTCAAACACATATATAAATACTATTTCATCAAATACTAACATATTTAAATATTAACTCAACTTATATATATGATTCAATGTTTTTTCTTCCATTTACTTCATATCTCTTTAAGTTTAATATTTTAAGATTTAATATTTAAAGAAATATTTTTATATCTTTGCAAATTATCATTTGATAATACGCTCTTCTTTTTAGTTTTTACATTTCTTTTATTAAATATACTTCTAGCTTTTAAATACGGAAGGATTGTACCTGCACCATTAATACATCCGCCTTCACACATCATTCCTTCTATAAAATTCCCATTTACTTTCCCTATATTAGCCAGCTTCATAACCTTCTTTATTTCCTCTCCACCTGAAACCTTAACTGGCTTGAATTCTACATCAGCACCACTCTCTTTTATATAACTCTCAATAGCAGCTGTTAATCCTCCTATGCTTCCAAAGCCTCTTCCAAATATAGATGCATCATTTACTTCCTCCTCTTCACAACTTTCTACCTCCACATCAAATGCACTTAAAAGAGCTAGAAACTCTTCAAAGGTTAATACATAATCTATATTACCTTTAACATTACTCCTTAGAGCCTCCCCCTTCTTAGCAGTGCAAGGCCCAATAAACACTACTTTAGCACATGGGTCTTCGCTTTTAATAAATTTAGCTGTTGCTATCATAGGTGATACTGTTCCTGAAATCTTGCTTACTTCACCTTCACACATCTTTTCTATATAGTTTACAAAACCAGGACAACATGAATTGGTCATATAACATTCCTCATTTTTTATTCTCTCAATAAATTCATTACTTTCTTTAATAGTAACTGCATCAGCACCTAAAGCTACCTCTACCATATCCTTAAATCCTAGTTTTTTAATAGCAGACTTTATCTGACCATAACTTATAGCTGCAGAGAACTGTCCAGTTATAGCTGGAGCTACTATAGCATATATATTTTCCTTCTTTGATAATGCTTTGGCTACATTAACTATAAAACTCTTATCAGATATAGCACCAAAAGGACATGCAGCCATACATGCACCACAATTTACACATTTTTCTCTTTTAATCATGGCACGTCTGCTTTCTGGATTAACATCCAACGCTCCTGTAGGACATACCCTCTTGCAAGGTCTCATAACTTCTGAAATAGCATCATAAGGACATGCTTTTTTGCACATTCCACATTCTTTACATAACTCTTGGTTAATATAGGCACGACCTGCAACATAACTTATAGCATTACCTCTACATGCCTTCTGACATCTATGAGCAATACAATTTCTACAAGAATCAGTAACAGTAAACTTATTTAAAGGACACTTATCACAAGCCGCCTCTATTACATATATGATTTGACTATCATCACTTATGTCAATAAATTCATCATCAATATTATCTCCATTAGATAAAAAGCCTGATGCTAATTTGGCTCTTTCCAAAACAATAGCTCTTTCTTTATATACACAACACCTATATACTGCTTTATCCCCTTGTATAACCTCATATGGTATTTTCTCAATATTTTCTTTAGTAAGCCTATCTTCTTTTGCTAATCTAGCTACTTCTGTAAGTACCATGTGTTTTAATTTACTTAGCTGAGTTTCAAATTGAAACATAAGGCGTCCCCCTTTTTGATTAAAAAAATTATACTTTTCTATACATAAAAAAAATGTTATAATCTTTCCAATTACTATTCTATTAAAGTAGGTGATTATTTTATGAATAAAAAATATATATGCCAGCTTTGTGGAAGGGAAACTTCTGAATTGACTAAACACCATTTAATTCCTAAAGAAAAAGGTGGAAAGGATTATCACACAGCAGATTTGTGTAGGACATGCCATGCACAAATTCATGCTCTTTTTACTAATAGTGAATTATCATATAGATTATATAGTATAGATAAATTAAAAACAGATGAGAAAGTAAAACGTTACTTAAACTTCATTAAAGATTATCCAGGGGATGAAGAAATCCCTATAAAAACATCTAAATCTGTACGAAGAAAGAGATAGAAGAAAACTCCTATCTCTTTTTTTAATCTATACTTATTTTATTTTCTCTAGCATAATAGAATAAATACTGCTGTGCAAAACCTGCAACATCTTTAAATTTATTTCTAGCAAATATTCTTATCTTATTTAATGATCCTTCTTCTGCATTATAGAAATACATCATAGCTCTCTTTACCCATACATCTACTGGAAATGCAGAAACTTTTCCCATAGAGAATAACATTATGCAATCAGCAACCTTTGCACCTACCCCTTTGAATTTTTGAAGAGCAGTATGACATTCATCTGCATCAAGAGATGCAATATATTCTAAATTATATTCCTTATTTTCATTGCTATTATTAATATTTTGAATTGTATCTACTATATACTTACTTCTAAATGAAGCACCTGTCTCTTGAATTTCTTCTAATGTTGCGTCCTTTATCATCTCTGGTGTTGGAAAAGTATAATATGTATTCCCTTTATACTCAATAGGATTCCCCCACTTTTCTGATATCTTCTTTATAGTCTTCATAATTGAAGGAATACTATTTCTTGCTGAGACTATGAAGCTTATTAGAATTTCAAAGTATTCTTGATTTAAAATTCTTATACCATAACCAAATTCAACACTCTTACTTAATATTTCATCATTAGCAAGTTCTTCTTTAACCTTACTGTAATCTCTATCTAAATCAAAGTAGTCAAACCATATATCATTAAAATCATCTTCATTTGTATTATATATAGTAACTTTATCTCCTTCTTGAACCACTTCTATAACTCTTCCATAAGCTACTCCTATATAGTCTAACTCAGCAGCTTTCTCCCATCTAAAACACTGCCCACATTCAACTATTTGTTTTATATTAAAGTTTTTTACACCTTCTAAAATTACTTTATCTTCTTCAAAATGTACATTATTGTAATCCATTTAATCACCTTTTCCCGCTTATATTTTATCTTACAGTATATATTATCTAACAATTACTATTAATTATACCATAGATTAATTATTAATCTTCCATTTTATTCTTATATAAACCTTATTTATAATTTGATATAATCCTAAAGTACTATCAGAAAACGTAGTGGATGGCTACGGAGGTTTTGAGTATTTTATACTCCTAAGGCTATTGATGAAAATATTTCATCAAGCCAAAGGGGGTGGTATTGGATATGCTAGAATTAACACTAAAAAGTTTGTTTACTGTTTACATAATAAAATTAATATTAAAGCACAACCTTTTTATTTCTAAATTAATTATCAAGATTAAATTTCTTGGTATTTATATAGAACTTAACAGCAAAGAGAAAAAGCACCCATCCGGCAAAGATTAGTGCTTAACTCTTAATTAAATCCATATTTAATTCATTCAATATCCCTAAAACAAAATAAGCACGCTGTGAAAGTGACTATCACAAATCAAAGATTTGGATATCTGCTTTTACTTTAAGGAAGCTTAGTGTTACAGCACTAAGCTTTTTTATATTTGTATTATATCAAATTTTCAAAATAAATAAACCAAATAATTTTTACAAATAAGTTTCATGAATTATATGTCCATTAATGCAAACAATAGTTTTAGATATAAGGAGGTAATTTCAATGAAAGACAAAAGCGGAAATCCTGTAGGTGTATTAGCTCACTTAACAAAAACTCATGTAACAGGCTCTAATGATGGAGTTATGATATCTTCACTTAATAAAAACTTAAATGATATAAAAGTTAATGATCAACTTTCAAATGAAGATATAGTATCATATACTAATCCAACTACAGAAACAAATAAGGAAAATATTCTAGCAGATTCAATTGATGCTTTAACTAATAAAGAAAAGTTTAAAACTTCTATGACTTCTGATAATCCTGAAGGAGAAGTTAATTTAAGTTCAATGTCCAACACTAGCACTACAGGTCTTATGGATTAATGTATTTTATATCCACTAAATAAACTCAAATCAATAAATAAGGAAGTTACTACTTTTAGTATCTTCCTTGTTTTATTACATATTTTAATTTTCTTATTCAACAGTTAATGTAATTCTATGTGATGTTGAATATTTCAATTGAGCATAATCATTAATATTAGTATTTGTAAAGTTATTCACTGAATAGAATAACAATTCATATTTACCGGATTGAGATGGAGCCTTTATTTTCACATTAACCTCTGATATATTATCTCGAGAAAGCTGGTATACTATACTATCTGAATTATTAATTTTTATTTGTTTATTATCCAATGTAGCATATATTAACATATTACTTGTATCACTTCCTCCAATCACTAAAGATACTTCAATAATCTCATCTGGTTTTGAAATAATGCAGTTAGCAGGTTTATCATCATTTTTAAAACCTTCTTTATCAAAGTTAGCTATAAATTGACTAGTATCTTTTTCCTCACATATATCATCCTTATCAAGTGGCATATTTGCTACTTCAGGAATATATAAAGCATCACTATTATTTTCTATTGCTGCTGTATAATTATATGTTGATGTCATCCAAACATCAGCCTCATTATCAATTGCATATTCATTATAATCAGAAATAATACTAAAATTAACACTATGTGCTCCTTCTTGTAAGTTTTCCATAATTAGACTTATAGGTAAATCTATATCTTCATTGTCTGCAATAAAAAACTTGAAATTACTATCTGCTTGAGTAGTATCTAGATTTAATATAGATATTTGCTTTCCATCTATAAATATACTTAAAGAACATTCTAAATCATTTCCTGTTCTATTCATAAACTTATAACTGTAATCTTTTATACGCTTATAATCAATAATTGAATTATGTATATTATTACTTTTATCAGAAATAAATAATCCCAAACCACTTATACCAGTATTACTTTCAGTCTCTACTGGCTTAGAATTTTTATTTATAATGATAAAGCTAATTAAGTTTCCTATTAAAAATAAAATTACTAAGAATACAATAAACTTAATATTCTCTTTCTTAATTTTGTTAAATACCTTCAAGATTCCCATCCTCCATAATTAGTGTTCTATGACAATGAGATGCTACAGCTTCATCGTGTGTAACTAATACTATAGTCTTTCCAGTAGAATTTATTTTCTTAAATAAATTTAAAATTTCTATTGTATTCTTTTTATCTAATGCTCCTGTAGGCTCATCTGCTAATATAACTAAAGGATCAGTTGCTAAAGTTCTAGCAATAGCAACTCTTTGCTGTTCACCACCAGATAATTGAGATGGATATTTATTGTATTTATCTTCTAATCCAACCATTTTAAGATACTTGAATATAGTTTCTTTAAAATTAACTTTTTCCTTACTATGATGAGCTTTATATGATAATGCAAGCTTTATATTATCAAACACTGTATAATCTGAAATAAGATTAAAGTCTTGAAACACTATCCCTATCTTTGTACTTCTTACCTTTGCTAACTCTTTACTTCTACACTTAATAATATCTATATTATCTAATAGATAAACTCCAGAATCCGCCTTATCAATACAAGCAAGAATATTTAATAATGTTGATTTTCCAGAGCCTGATGTACCCATTATAGCAACCATTTCACCTTGCGAAATGGTTAAGTCAACTGATTTTAAAACATTTAATCTATTTTTATCTATAATATAATCTTTTTTTAATTTTTGTATTTTTATAATATTATTCATTTTATATCCTTCCCACATTACTTTTTTAATTCATCACATGGATTTGTTGAGAATATTATTTTGTACGGAATTATTGATGAAAATATTGATATTGTTATTGCCAATACTATTGAAACTAATAAATTCATAAATGTAATATTCAATTCATATTTAGATAGAATTACACTTAGCTTTTGACAGATGATATATTGAAATGTCAGTGCTAATATAATTGATACAATACTTAAAATTAAAATTTCTTTAAATATATCAAATATAATCATCATGTTTGTTGCTCCTATAGCCTTTTTTATAGCAACTTCTTTTCTTATGCTCAACAGCCAAAAAGAAAACAAATTACTTTCATTTATTATTGTAACAATTAATATTAATCCACCAATTAACATTACTAATTTTAATGGAACCTTTATATCATTTTCATATACTGGTTTATTAATTAACCTTAAATTATTACCATCTAAATATTCTAAATTCAAATCACTTTTTCCCTTTATTTCTATAGGTATATTATCTAAATCTGGTTCCTCATCATAAAGTGAAAAATAATTTTTATAGGGAATTTCTATTTGAAAGTTTTGAGGTGTATACCTCTTTCTTCTACCTATTACCCCCAAAATACTATATTCATTTCCATATATATTTAACTTCATATCAGAACTAAATTCTTGATCATTAAAGAGATACTTATATACTTCATAACCAATTACAGCTACCTTTTTATCAGTCAATGATTCCTCTATTGACATATGGCGTCCATATATTAAATTAGGTTTCCATTTAACATTTTCATTATAAATAATAGGAACTATTGACGGACAATCTGATAAAGGCACCTTCTTATCTATGGGATATGTAATTGATCCTATAGATACCTGATAACTTTTATTTAAATCTAAAGCTATATTATTAAGCTCCATTGAGATATCATTATTACTACCTCTACTATAAATTAAACTTTCGTTTACTTTACTATCTCCACAAGACATTTCTTTTGAAAAATTCACACCATCTTCAAAAAAAGAGAGGCCTATTGAAATCGAAAGTATTCCAAGTGTTATTCCTATGATTATTATAGATATCCTTATATAATTTCTTCTCCACCTTTTAAATACACTATTCAATATAAATCACCTCAGTTTCTTATCAAGTCTAATGGTTCTTTTTTTAAGATTGTCTTTACTGCTACAATTGCAGCTATTACTATATAACATAAAATTACAAAAACAGAAATAATGACTGTTTTACTATTAAATAAAATTTCATAATTAATAGCAAGATAATTTGATAACTTACTAACTAGTAGATAACATAAAAACATACTTGAGAAACTAATTATAAATATTTCCCCTAAAACAAATGCTATTATATTACGAGTAGTTGCACCTAAACAATAATATACTCCTATTTCTTTTTTTCTTAATAGATTAATTGATTGAATAATAGAAATAAATCCAAATAAAGATAACACTAATAATATTGATGTGAATACACTTATAAAGATTAATTCAATAATCCTATCATTTAATTTCTTTATGAAAGAATCTTTAAGAGAAGAATCATTCAATGATATATCAGGATATATTGCTTCTAAATCTCTTTTTACTTCAGTATACTTATTAATATTTGATTTTAAGTTTATAAAATAATTTGGAGGATTAAAGTCTGCCATATTACTAAAATTTGTTGGATATATAATTACATCAAAATAATTAAGTTTATCCAATAAAACTTCATCATTTATCCAAAAAGAACTGGTATCATCTAGAATCCCAACCACCTTAAAGCTTGCCCCTCCACGTAAATAATTAAACTCATCTGTAAAACAAGTATTTCTATCTTTAAACTCACTATCTAAAGGATATCTATCTTCAAGCCTTTTACTTATTATTATTGGTACACTTTCTTCATTATACTTAATAGTAAAATCACTATCCTCAAAATTTCTTCCTTTATATGTAGAAAAATTAATCTGCTTATTTAAGGCATTATCTATGTAAATCTGATTTAAACCTTCATTATCAGCTTGATTTACAAATTGACAAAAGTTAAATTCATCAGAATGCTTCTTCAATTCTAAAACTATTTCTTCTTGATCTTTATAAGCTGCTTCATAAGATGAACCTGTAATACAAAAGTTACCTTTTACATTATTTAGAGATGTTACTTTTTCAATACTTCTTTGTTTATTTATTAAATTCAAAAGCATACCAACAAATATCAAAACTGAGAAAGTACAAATAAATATTTGAAAAAATAATTGTACCTTTTTACTTTTTTTCTTTGAAAAATATTTAATAAAAATACTGTAAATATTCATTTTTACTCCTTATTCATTTAATAATTAAATAATAGTGATATTGTATAAAAACAATATCACTATTTTTTAAAATGTTTAGCACGTACCAGACCAACTACCATGACTTGGGCTATATATATAATGTTTGCTAATAACACCACTATAATTACATACTACAGTCTTTGTTGTAGCTCCACTATCCATACTATTCTTTTTGTAAGCTTTAGAAACTCCGTTATCAACTACTTCAGCACTGATAGTATTTACGATATATCTTTCATTTTGAACGTAAGTGCCAGCTAAACCGTATCTAGTTTCTCCACTCATAAATAGGTTAAGTTTCCCCATATAATCTCCACCATTACCATAGGTATAATATGCTGCCTTAACTAGAACAATCATACTAACAAATAATACTGCTGCAGCTGTTAATGTTTTTAATCTTTTTTATCAAAACTTTCTCCTTTTTTTTTATTTTAATGAATATTTTACCTTTTTTTATTTTTATAGTCAACAAAAACATCTTTATAAATATATTTTTATGTATTAACTTTATCTTTTTAATTATATGTTCCAGCATATCTGAGTTAAAAAATAGAAGTACCACTTTAAAATTCTTTTATTCAAAAAAAGGAAGCTGACATAAAATGCCGCTTCCCTCTTACATTAATTGTAAATTATAATATATTATTTGTTTGAAAGATATTCATGAATACCTGCTGCAGCTTTCTTTCCAGCTCCCATAGCTAGGATAACTGTAGCTGCACCTGTAACTGCATCTCCTCCAGCAAATACACCTTCTCTTGAAGTTAAACCAGTATCTTCTGAAGCAATGATACATTTTCTATTATTTATTTCAAGTCCTTTAGTAGTTGATGAAATAAGTGGGTTTGGAGATGTACCTAATGACATGATTACAGTATCAACGTCTAGTACAAAATCAGAACCTTCAATTACTTCAGGTCTTCTTCTTCCTGATGCGTCAGCTTCACCTAATTGCATCTTAACGCATTTCATACCTTTAACCCATCCCTTTTCATCTTCTAGAATTTCAGTTGGGTTAGTTAAAAGATCAAAGATTACACCTTCTTCTTTAGCATGATGTACTTCTTCAACTCTTGCAGGAAGTTCTTCTTCCCCTCTTCTATATACTATATGAACTTCAGCACCAAGTCTTAAAGCAGTTCTTGCTGCATCCATAGCAACATTTCCACCACCAACGACAGCTACTTTACTTCCTGCTCTTACTGGAGTGTCATATCCATCTTTATAAGCTTTCATTAAGTTATTTCTTGTTAAGAATTCATTAGCAGAGAATACACCATTAGCATCTTCTCCCTTTATACCCATAAATCTTGGAAGACCTGCTCCTGAACCTATGAATACAGCTTCAAATCCTTCATCATCAAATAACTCATCTATAGTAACAGTTTTACCAATGATAACGTTAGTTTCTATCTTAACACCTAACTTCTTAACATTTTCAACTGCACCCTTAACAACTGTATCCTTAGGTAATCTAAATTCAGGAATACCATAAGCTAAAACTCCACCAACTTCATGTAAAGCTTCAAATATAGTTACGTCATATCCAAGTTTAGCTAAGTCACCAGCACAAGTAAGCCCAGCAGGACCACTACCTATTACAGCTACCTTCTTACCATTCTTAGGCATAGTTTCAGCTAAATCTATATTATTTTCTCTAGACCAGTCAGCTACGAATCTTTCAATTTTACCTATAGCAACTGCTTCTCCCTTAATTCCAAGTACACAGTTTCCTTCACATTGAGATTCCTGCGGACAAACTCTACCACAAACTTCAGGAAGTGCTGAAGATTTTGCTATAATCTTAGCTGCTTCTTCAAAATTACCATTCTTAACTTGTTCTATAAAGTTTGGTATTGCTATATTAACTGGACATTTTTGTACACATCTAGGATTTTTACAATTTAAACATCTTGAAGCTTCTTCTAATACTTCATCCTTTGTATATCCTAAACAAACTTCTTCAAAGTTAGTAGCTCTTACTTTAGGATCTTGCTCTGATACTTTAATTCTTTTCATTCTATCCATTATTCGTCACCTCCGCAATGACCGCATCCACCGTGATGAGTATCTCCTTCAATTTCCTTAAGCTTAGCTCTACCTTCTTCAGTTTTGTACATAGCTTGTCTTCTCATAGCTTGATCGAAATCTACTAAATGTCCATCAAATTCTGGACCATCAACACATGCAAATTTTACTTCTCCTCCAACAGATACTCTACAAGCACCACACATACCTGTACCATCTACCATTATTGGATTTAAGCTTACTATTGTTTTTATTCCTAATTCCTTAGTTAAAAGACATACGAATTTCATCATAATCATTGGTCCAATAGCAACTACCAAATCATATTTCTTTCCTTCATTTTCTATTAAGTCTTTTAATCTATCTGTAACCATGCCTTTAAACCCTGAAGACCCATCATCTGTTGCTAAATAATAATTACCAGCTACAGCTTTCATTTCTTCTTCAAGAATCACTATGTCTTTATTTCTTGCCCCAACAATTACATCTGCGTCTATTCCTTTAGAATGTAACCATTTTACTTGTGGATAAACAGGAGCTGTTCCAACTCCTCCAGCAATAAACATAATTTTTTTATCTTTTATTTTGTCAAAATCCTCTTTAACAAGTTCAGATGCTTCTCCTAAAGGTCCAACAAAATCTTTAAAAGAATCTCCTGCTTCATATTTAGCCATCTTATCAGTAGATGCACCAATTGTTTGGAATACTATAGTTACAGTACCCTTTTCTCTATCATAGTCACAGACTGTTAGTGGAATTCTTTCTCCTACTTCATCTGGTACTACAATTATGAACTGACCTGGCTTAGCAGACTTTGCTACTCTAGGTGCTTCAATGTCCATTAAATAGATGTTTTCATTTAATTGTTCTTTTTTTAATATTTTATACACCTTTTTCCCCCCAATAAATGCTTTTTTGCTATTCTATTCTAATTATAACTTATTATTATATGGCTATTCAACCATTTTTATACTTTAATAGAAAAGATAACTTTATAAAAATAAGTAATAACTTTATTTTCTTAATTACGGTAGCTGTCAAGAATATATTGTCTTGGACAAATAGGATTAGTTTTATATATGTTTGTAATCGGATTAGAATTTAACACTGATATGATAAAAAGTAAATTTCATAATGCTGTAGAAATATCTTTAGCAGGTATCTTAACTCCTTTTCTTCTAGGAGGAATATTATCATGCTTCATATACAAAGATGTAAGTTTCTTTTCTGAAAATATACTTTTGCCTGAAGTAATTTTATTCTCAGGATCTGCAATATCAATAACAGCTTTCCCTATGTTAGCAAGAATATTATATGAAAAAGGATTATCGCAAACAAAAGTGGGAACTTTAACATTAGCAGCTGGATCTATTGATGATGTATTAGCTTGGTGCATGCTGGCCATTACTGTTGCAAGTTTTAGTAAAGATGTGACAATTGCATTAACTGCAATCATAGGTGGAATTTTATACGCACTTATTATATTTTTTGTTATAAAACCCTTATTACATATGTATATTAAAAAACATGAAACTGATAAAAATATAGCTTCAAAAACTTTTCCATTTATTATGTGTTTACTTGCAATTGGAGCTTTTTACACAGATTATGTTGGGATTTATGCAATATTTGGAGCATTTATAATGGGGACCGCAATACCTAGAGGTGAGATTTCTGAATATCTAAAGAAAGTAATAACTCCAATAGTAAACAATGTATTTTTACCTTTATTTTTTGTTTATTCAGGATTGAATACAAAATTAAGTTTAGTTCTATCACCAAAAATGATTTATATTATTTTAATTGTTACAGTATTAGCATGTGCTGGAAAAGGTATAGCTTGTTGGGCAGCAGCAAGAATGACTAAACAAAAAAATAGTGAAGCCATGATAATTGGAATACTTATGAACTCTCGTGGACTTATGGAATTAATTCTTATAAATATAGGATTAGAAAATGGAATAATAACAGAAACCTTTTATGCTATAATGGTATGTATGGCAATTATTACCACACTAATGACCTCACCATTGTTTGAGTATGTATATAAGAAACATAAAAATTCCTTTAAAGAAGTAGATAATCTTCAAATATCTTTCAACGAATAGCATAAGTATAAATTAATTACACAGAAAAAAACATAAAATATGTTAAAAACACTTTAGGAGGTAATAAACATGGATAAAAAGAAATTAGCCGGAGAAAAGGCAACTGAATATATAAAAGATGGCATGATATTAGGCTTAGGTACAGGTTCTACTGCTTATTATATGATTAAAAAAGTTGGTGAACTTGTTAAAGCTGGTATGAATTTAAAAGCAGTTGCAACTTCAAAAAGTACAGAAGAACTAGCAATCCAACTACAAATTCCATTAGTATCAATAGATGAAATTGATAAAATTGACTTATCTATTGATGGTATAGATGAGATTGATAAGAATTTCAATGCAATCAAGGGAGGTGGCGGAGCCCTATTTAGAGAAAAAATTGTTGCCAGCTTAGCTGATGAAGTAATATGGATTATGGATGATAGCAAACTAGTTGATTATATTGGAGCATTTCCTCTACCAATTGAAATACTCCCTTATGGATATACACAAGTAATAAAAAAACTTAAGAATCATTCATTTAATCCTAAGTTAAGAATGAAAAACGGCAAGCCTTTTATAACTGATAATGGCAACTATATAGTTGATTTACATTTTAACAGTAAAATAGATATTGATTATACTCTAAAGAAGATTAATGAAATAACTGGAGTTTTAGAAAACGGATTATTTCTTAATATGTGTCAAAGAATTGTAATTGGTACTGAGCAAGGCGTTAAAATTATTGAAAACAAGTAATAAATACTTCTATACTTAAACCATATCATTTTCTTAATAAACTTTCATCATTAGTGCACACCCATTGATTTCGGATACACTAACAAAGTTAAAATTACATGATGAAAAGGAGCTGTATATGAATGATTTTTAAATCATTCATATATGGCTTCTATTTTTATACTTTGTTTTAAAATATACATGCAAATTATAGTAAATAAATTGCTTTTAAACATGACAATAAAGCGATGACATCACCGCTTCCACTATATTCTTATTAAGGTTTATTTACAAAACTTGCTTCATATGAAGCAGCTGTCTGAATCTATTTTGACTTCTTTTATTAATATTGTAGCCAAAGCATACTAATAAAAACTCAGTTCGAATATTCTTATTTCCACTCATTAAAAATCTTCTAAATCCATAATCTTGTCTAAGTACTCCAAAGACACCTTCGACTTGAATAGATCTATTCATTCTTAATAACTTTCCTTCAGGTGTAGTTATATTTTCTAAAGATTGTTGTCTTTTTGCTATAAAATTTTCAGCTGCATATAACTTCTTCTAATATTTCTAAAGTTTTTTGCAACTTGCTTTTACGTTTTCCTCTTCCATAGACAAAGTTTATATCTCTTTTGCAGGCTTTTTCTAATTCTCCGCTAGAATAAATGCCTTCCATATATCCATATACTAATATTCTAAATAGAGTCTCTGGTGTGATTACTGCATTTCTACCTATAGTAGAGTAATTTTTATATAAACATGAATAATCTAATCCTGACCTAACTTCATAAAGTAATCTTACCGAATCATCCTCTGAAATAATAATCTCAACATTAATTGGGAATCCTATTTGATGCATAGGTACTATTCTTTTGTTTATAAATTTATTTTATGCAAAAATAAGGATTCAAACATTTGAATCCTCCAGACTGTTGACAACTAACTTCGTTTTCGAAGTCAGTTGTCTATTTTTGTGTTAAAATATAATTAACTAATATAAGGTGGTGTTTCAATATGATGGGTATCAAAAAGAAAGCAGATAGAAATTAAATCGAATTATTAAGTATAGATGATCTTGTTCCTAAAAATCATTTAGTTAGAAAGTTAGATGCAGCAATAAATCTAGATTTTATTTATGATGAAGTAAAAGATTTATATAAGCCTTACGGTCGCGAAAGCATAGACCCTGTAGTTCTAATAAAAATAGTAATGATTCAATATATATTTGGTATCCGCTCAATGAGACAAACCTTAAAAGAAATTGAAGTTAATTTTGCATATCGCTGGTATATTGGATATAACATGCACGAACAATTACCGCATTTCTCAACCTTTAGCAAGAATTATTCAAGGAGATTTAAGGATACAGATTTATTTGAAAAAATCTTTGCAAAAATATTGAATGAAGTTATTGAAGCTTCTGCTAAAGTATATGAAGATGCTCTAATGGAAGAAATAAATAAAGATAGAGCATTACATAATAAGAAACCTCTTAAAGAACCGGAAAACCAAAATGAATTTAAAAAAACGTTAAAGTAAGTACCACCGACCCTGAAAGTGGTCTGTTTCATAAAGGAGAGCATAAAAAAGTATTTGCCTATACAGCTAATACTGCTTGTGATAAGAATAATTATGTTTTAGGTTTCGAATTAACTCCTGCAATTGCAAAGCAAATAATAGATGATGGAAAAACTCCAATAATGCCATATAAAAGACCAATGACAAAGGAAGGCTTCTTTAAGAAATATGCCCTAATAACCAAGTATTGAAATATAGTACAACTAACAGAGATGGTTACAAAGAATATAAAAGTGATAAAAAGACATGTGCTAATTGCCCTTATCTTCAACAATGTACCCAAAGTAAAACGCATCAAAAAGTAGTCTGTCGTCATGTTTGGGAAGAGTATATGGAAGAAGTTGAAGATATAAGGCATACAATTGGTTCAAAGGAAATATATAAATTACGAAGTCAAACAATTGAACGTGTATTTGCTGATGCGAAAGAAAAACATGGTATGCGTTATACACAATATCGGGGAATAGAAAAGGTTAGGATGGAGCTTAACCTCTTATTTGCGTGTATGAATTTAAAGAAGTTGGCAATATGGCTGGACCGAAAGGGATTATTACCTACCGGTTCGGACAATTTATTCTCCAATTCCATATTAATGTCAAGATTATTTTGAACAATTGTGCCAATATTTCTATGTACAATTGTTCAATTATTTTTATCAGATATC
>CAKVFO010000050.1 GCA_934746785.1 uncultured Clostridium sp.
TTGCTTTTAGAACCTTTTGCATGGCTTACAAAGTGGCTTCCTGCGCTGAAAAGCGTGGCGTCAGCCACTTTGTTCTTTTGCTTGTTGAATCAAAGGAGAAAATGTTGGAAAATATACATAGATATATTTTTACTTTTAGAGGTGACATCATGAAAAACGATAAGTTTTTAGGGAATGGACAGAATTTGGAAGTTAAAAAGGAGCGTTTATACTATCTTGATTATTTAAAACTATTTTTAATAACTATAGTAGTTTCGCATCATTCTTTAGAAGCATATATGCCTAAGAGTGAATGGCAGTATAAAGATATAGTGCAAAGCAGATGGTTAGAAAATATTCATGTTATAAATATGACCTTCTTAATGGGAATTTTCTTCTTTATTTCAGGGTATTTAGTAGTTAATTCTATAAAAAAGAGAAGTGCAAAAGATTTTATTTTATCAAAGGCAAAATATTTATTATCACCAATTATTCTTATAGGAGCTGTAATTGTACCATTGCAGAATTATATTGTTGGACGTGCAATGAATAAAATTAATAGTAGTTTTTTTGATTATTATATAAAGATATATTGGGGAACAGGAATTATGACTTATGAACATGGCTGGTATGTATTAAGCTTGTTTTTATTTTCCATATTGTATTTAGTGTTTAAAAGTGTAATAGGTGAAAAGGCTATTAAGAGTATAGGAAGGTTAAGCTTTAAAAAGTTATTTATTACTTCAATAGTTATAGCAGTATGTACATGTGTAATGCATATGTATTATTCCTTTGATCAGTGGATAGTAGTATTAGGGTTTATCGGATTAGAACCAGTACATTATCCTCAGTATATAATTTTATTTATAACAGGAGCTATTGCTTATGAAAATAATTGGCTGGATCAAATAACAGATAAGATGGGATGGACAGCCTTATCGTTTGGACTAGCAGTAGTGGCATTTATATGTTGTAAAGACTTATTTAATATTGAAATTATAAATAAGATATATGCATCCTATTATATATATGAAGCATTTGTAGCTATAGCAATTTGCATTGGATTATTATTTATATTTAAAAAATATTTTAATGGGGAAAATAAGGTTTTTGTTGAGTTATCTAAATGTACTTTTGGTGTATATGTATGGCATATTTTCTTTGTATTCATATTCCAACTTTTATTAGGACAATGTGAACTAACTGCAATATTAAAGTATCTAATAGTAACAATATTATCAATAATAACAACTTTTACTTTTGTATATTTAAAGAAAAAATTAATTAATAGAAGAGAGAGGGCTGCCAGTTAAAAAAGGAGTATATGAGCTACTTTCGTATTTAAAAGAAAATAACTATGAAATTGGACTAGTATCTTCTACTAAGAAATCATTAGTAATGAGTAATTTAAAGAAAATAGATATCCAGAAGTATTTTTCAGAAATTACTACAGGGGATATGGTTGAAAACGGGAAGCCAGCACCTGATATTTACATAATGGCATGTGAGAAATTTAATAAAAAACCAGAAGAATGTATAGCAATTGAAGATTCTATTAATGGAGTTACAGCAGCATTAAGATCTGGAATGAATACTATAATGGTTCCAGATATAGTTCAGCCTGATGAAGAAATGCTTAAAAAGGTATTTAAGAAATGTGATTCATTATTAGATGTAAAAGAATTTTTAGAAAATAGTAATTAAAATTACCCCCAAAATCTTGTTAAAAGTAAGAGTTTTTGGGGATAATTATTTTTCAAATGTTGATAACTATTAATTTCTGATTTCATACATAGAAATACATATTCTAGGTAAATTATATCATTGTGATATAATGAAAAAATAAAAGTAAATTATTGAAGGGAAGAATTATGAAAAATAGAATAAGGAATATTTTTAAAGAAACTAAAGTTAAAAACATTAAAGTTTGGGTATCATTTTTTATAGCTATAATTTTCATAGCATTAGTTTCAACATCATCTTTAGTTATTAATAGAGAGAGCAAGTTTACTAGTATATCATCAATAGGATTTTTAATAGTGCTTAGTTTATTTGCAAACTTCATTTTATATTCAATTATAAAGAAGTGTTATGAAATTTCTATTAAGGGTAAAGTAAACAGATATTATATTATAGGAAGTATAGTTTCTGTAATAGCTGTAAGTTCAATTTATATTTATAGCATAGTATCTAGAGAGATGATTTATTTCTGGGATTTTTCAAACTATTATAAGATTCAAATGTATTTAACAGATGTTTTTTCTCAAAATATATTTATGGGAATTAAAAGCGTAGTGAGATCCTTATTATTAGATGATTACAGCTGCTTTATATGTATCTTTTTAGCAGCACCATTTGTTTTAATATCAAAGTTAAATGTAAATGGATATATAATAGAATATTTAATTCTAGGGGTAATACCTGTTGTATTAACTTTTAATATGCTTGTTTATAAATTAATAGAAGTATTTAAGGTCAAAAGAGGAAAGCTTGTATATACATTAACCATGATAACTATAGTACTTTTCCCATTACTTCATTATTCAGCATTAATAGGACAGCCAGATGTGTATGGATTAATTTTTGTGAATTTAATACTATTAATTACTCTTGATTATGATTTCTCAGAGGTAGAAGTAGAGAGATTAGTATTGATATTCATAACAACTTTAGCATTAATCTTTACAAGAAGATGGTACATGTATTGGATAGTAGGATATTATGTTTCATATGCTTTAATACTTATAATAAAAGGTATTATTAATAAAAAGTCTATTAAGAATCTAATGGTGTTTGGAGCTATAAGTGCTGTTTTATGTTTAGTATTATTAGCACCAATGATTTTAAAGATATTAATATATGATTATGGTGAACATTATCAAGCATATAATCTAGGGGGATTAAGCTATGAGATAGGAAATCAAATTAACTATCTAGGATATGCAATGATGTTTATGGTTTTAGCAGGGTTTATTCTAGGAATAATCAAAAAAGAAACTAGAGATTTTGCTATTATTATTTTAGGAACTCTTGTTATATCAATGATTTTCTTTACTAATGTTCAGAATGCAGGTTATCATCAATCTTTAATTTTTGCACCAGAGTATTTATTATTTATTTTTATTCTATATACTTTTATATCAAAATTAAGCAGCGATGTATTTGTAAATATAATATCTATAATATCTATAATTTTAGGAATAATAGTAGCAGCAAATTTCTCTTTTGCTATTCAAGGAAAGACTGCAAATGGATTATTTTCTAATGCTGACTTAAGACCAATAGTAAGAGATGACTTTAAAGATATAGAAGAGGTAATGAACTTTATAGATACTAATGTTACTGAAGAAAATACTATGTATATAATTCCTCATGGAGAAAAGTATAATCCAGATATATTTAGAAATTTTAATCTGCCTGAGAAGATAGATAATAAGATATCTTATGGTTCGGCTATATTAGGAACACATACTTTTCCAGTAGAATTTTTAACTTCAAAATATATATTAACGTGTAATCCAATAGATGATTCAGATCATTCACCTACATCTATTGTTAAAAATTTAGATACTGCTTTGAATCATTTAAAAGAAGAGGGCAAATTCAAATTTGTAAAAAGATTTGATTTTAGTAATGGATATGTTTTTGAATGTTATGAAAGAGTAGAAAGTGCAGATTTAGAAGAGATAAATTACTTAAAAGACCTATTTAGATATCAAAGTGAAAGATTCCCTGATATGTTTGAAGGAATATTAAACGGATATGCTCAAAATTTAAATAAATAAAAATAGGGGATGTATCAAAAGGCATTTACCATAAATATCTTTTTGATACGCCCCTATTTATTAGTTCCATTTTAAATAATCTACATAAGCATCCCATTGACCATCATCAGAAGTAACAACTAGTTCAACTTGATGATTTCCAGCACTTAGCCATGTACCATTTTGTATAGTATATTCAGTAGGATATGATCCACCATAATAGAATGTACCTCTGTATTGACCATCAATCTTTAGGTCAACTTTAGCCATTTTACTATTATTTGAGCATCCACGAAGTGTGAAGTTGTGGTTTCCTTGTGAAAAATATTGAGTAAATTTACAAGAATCATTATTTGCATATAAAGCAACTCCATTAAATGGAGTATTTATTTTGCCGGTATATTGTCCGCTTAATTGCATATTTTCACATTCTTTTTTGTTACTAGAAGTTTGTTGTTGTTGTTGTTGCTGTTGGGAGTGGTTAGATGAATTACCACTTGATATTGCTCCACCTATAGTCATGTTATTTTTATAAACATTAGCACTTCCGCTACTTTGGTATCCTTCGATATTAAGAGCAGCTTCGTAAAGTTTTCCAAGGCGCATACCTTTCTTTTCCCACTCTTGGAAGTGTTTACTTACAGAAATTGTTCCGCTAGTACGTTTAGATGTACGAACACTCCAGTATTGTTTGAAAGTTCTAGTTCCTTCTATTGATGGTTGGTTTACACGAGTAGTTTCATATACATCATAAGTTCCACCATCAACAAAGATTGTTCCCTTTGAACGAGCTCCTGGTGGACGCCAGCTTCCCCAACTGTCTACGATATAGTATTCAACTAATGGACTTTTTGTCCAGCCATAAACACATAAGTATGAATTACCAGATGGTTTATAGTCACAAGCATAATCTATTGATATGTTACCAAGTTGTTGATAAGTTTTAGTACAATCAAATTTTTTCCCTTTACGGAAGAGTGCGTTACCAATATTGTTCCAAGAACAACTAAAGTTACCGCCGCCTTTAAGTTCCATACTTGTATTCCCATGGTCTTTCCATAATTCATAGTTATATCCACCTTCATTACCAGTTGAATTATTATATAATTTTTGACCAGCATAAGCATTTACTGAGGGGATAGCAGTAAGAACCATTAAGGCAGAAATAACTACAGTGATTATTTTTTTCTTCATGATATTACCTCCTTTTATTGGATATTTTAATATATAATAAATATGGTGTAAGGGGAGAGGGCGTAAGAAAATAAAATAGAATAATAAATTAATTTAAAAATTAATTTTTGCGATTTAAGAATATATAAAGGTAAATTACGATAAAATATGTTAATGTACAATACATTGGGATAATGTTACTATAAAGTTAAAATAATATATATAATTGAGGTGATAGATTATGGAACAATGGCTAAATAGTATCTATACAGATGGAACAAAATATTTTGTAAGCAATCCATTACCTAAAAAGGGCGAAGAGGTTACTATATCTATAAGGATGTTAGAAGATTCTCCAGTTAAAACAGTTTTATTAAGAACTAAATTAAATGGTATAGAGCAATTAATTACAATGGAAAAATACAAAGTTAAAAATAAATTAGCTTACTATAAAGCAAGTGTAAAAGTATATGAAGATGTACTTCAATATCATTTCTATATAGCTACAGAAAACATGATTTACTATTATAATCAGAAGGAAATCACTACTTATATTCCAGATGAAACTTACGATTTTAAAATACTAGTAGATTATAATCAGCCATCTTGGGTAAAGGAATCAGTATTTTATCAAATTTTTCCCGATAGATTTTGTAATGGAAATAAGGAGTTAGATATAAAATCTGGTGAGTATACCTTTGATGGACATAAAACTATTCATGTAGATAACTGGGATACAGTTCCTGCATCTTATGAGGAAAGTTTTTGTTTAGATTTTTATGGTGGAGATTTAGAGGGGGTAAAAAAGAAAATACCTTATTTAAAGAAACTAGGAGTTAATGCTTTATATTTAAATCCTATTTTTTATGCAGCAACAGTTCATAAATATGACTGTTTAGACTATTTCAAAGTTGATCCACATCTAGGAGGAGATGAAGCTTTAGCTAACCTTTCTAAAGCACTTCATGAAAATGATATGAAACTTATTCTTGATGTATCCATAAATCACACAGGAACAGCAAATAAATGGTTTAATAAAGAAGGTATATTCTTTGATAAAAGCGTAGGAGCTTATAATAACAAAGATTCTAAGGAAAGAAACTATTATTTTTTCAAGGATAATAATGAATATAAATCATGGTTTGATGTAGAAACCTTACCTACTCTTAATTATACTTCAGAAGAATTAAGAAATATTATATATAAGTCAGAAGATTCATTAGTTAAGAAATGGCTTAAGCCTCCTTACAATATAGATGGTTGGAGATTTGATGTTGCTGACATTATGGCAAGGAATGATGAATTGCAGTTACATCATGAAGTATGGCCTGGCATAAGAAAGAGCATTAAAGAAACTAATAAAGATGCATATATATTAGCAGAACATTGGGGAGATTGTGCTGAATTTTTAAAAGGAGATGAGTGGGATTCTCCAATGAATTATTTTGGATGTACAAGACCTATAAGAGAGTTTTTAGGAGAAACTGATCTTTTAAATCAAAGGAATAAAACATTAAGAAATATTAAATATAAAATGACAGCAAAGGACTTAAGCAATCGTATAATGGAGCATTTATCTAAACTACCAACAGTTATTCAAGAAAATCAATTTAACCTTTTAGATAGTCATGATATACCAAGACTTCATAATAATAAAGAAATTAATTTTGAAGAATATAGAGGTGCAGTAATTATGTTATTTACTTTGATTGGCTGTACTAATATCTACTATGGAGATGAAGTAGGCCTTGATGGAAGAACTAATGACATGGAAGGATGCCGTTATCCTATGAATTGGCATGCTGATTTAGATAGTTCTGTTTACTATAACTTATATCATAAATTAGCTCATATAAAGAAAAATAATAAGGCATTTACTGAAGGTGGATTTAAGATAATAAGTAATGATGATTATGTATTTTCCTATGCAAGATTTACTGAGGATAGTTTATGGATAATGATTGTATCTACTGATGAGGAGGAAAGGGAAATAGAAATTCCTATAAATATATTTGGTAAAGAAGTATTTAATAAAAAGGAAGATGAATTTGGAAGAAAGCTTAATTATAGATTAGAAGATGGGAAGATAATTTTAAAAGTACTACCTCATTGTGGATATATATTTGAAGTATAAAAGGTTATCACGAGGTGTTAAGAATGAAATTGATAGCTAAAGGAAATACTGCTGAAGTCTATGATTATGAAGATAATAAAATATGTAAGCTATTTTATTATGGTTATTCTGAAGAGGCTATAAGGAGAGAAAAGTGGTAATTAGAGAAATTAAAAAAGATGAATTAGAAGAATTACTAAGTTTATATAAATATTTAAAAAGTGATGATATACCAGAAAAAAGTCATGAAGTAAATCAGGTATGGGAAAACATTATGAATTTTAATGGACAGCATATAATTGTTGCTGAAGAGAATAAGAAAATAGTTTCTTCATGTGTTGTAACAATAATACCAAACTTAACTCATAATCATAAGTCATATGCATTTATAGAAAATGTAGTGACAGATGAAAACTATAGAAAACGAGGATTTACTACAGCATGTTTAAACTATGCTAAGGAATTAGCAATAAAAGAAAACTGCTATAAGTTAATGTTACTTACAGGCTCAAAAAGAGAGAGCACCTTAAACTTTTACGAGCAAGCTGGTTATAACAAAAAGGATAAAACTGCGTTTATACAGTGGATATAGATATCTACTGTAAGCAAAAAGTTATCCCCAGAAGTTACTTTAGACAAAGGACTTCTGGGGATAGGTAATATGAAATCAATTATATTTAGTTGGGAGAGAGAAAATGAAATTTGATATTATAGATAAATCTAATTGGGAAAGAAGAGAATGTTTTGATCATTTTATGAATGTTGCAAATTGTTCCTATAGCATAACAGTAAAAGTGGACATAACCAAGTTTTATAACTACATAAAAGAAAATAATTTAAGGTTTTATCCTGCTTTTACATGGGTTATATCAAAATGTATTAATAATCAAAGGGAATTAAGGATGGGATATGACCAAGATGGGAACTTAGGATACTTTGATAAGATTAATCCAAGTTATTCAGTACTTAATGAAAGCACAAAAATAATGAATGATTTATGTACAGAATATGATGAGTCTTTCAGTGGATTTTATAGGAGTATGGTAAATGACTTGGATAATTATAAAAAGAATAGTAAATATTCAACACCATTTATGCCAAACTTTTTTATAGTTAGTTCTTTGCCATGGCTAGATTACTCAGCATTTAATGTAAATAATCATGGAAGTGAGCCATTTTTATTTCCAATGGTGACTTGGGGAAAATATGTTTCAGAGAATAGCAAGACATATATTTCAGTTACAATTCAAGTGCATCATGCAGTAGCAGATGGTTATCATTGTTCAGTATTTTTTTGTGATTTAGATAAGATTGTTAATAATCCAAAAGAATTTTTATATTAATCTATTGATGACTCTGTAGTATCCTTTAAAATTATATTTACTTTATAGTTTACAATTTCACTAAGGCTTACAAGAAACTCATCCATTTTTTCATTACTTGGAAAATTACATTCAAGTAAGTAGCAGCCATCACCACTTATTTTGTAGTTATGCAATATATAATCCTGTTGAGTGTCAATAAATTTTAGATATAGATTATGTGCTAAATCTTCAAGTTTCATAACTCTAGTAGATGCTGCCTGCCCAGATAAATGTACTTTCTTTCCAAGCTCTTTCATTGTAATCTTACTGTTTTTCTTCAACTCTTCTATAATAATTTTATCTGTATTGTCCATCTAATAAATCCTTTCTGTATTTTTTTCAAAATTCAAGTGAATTAGGGAAAAGACTTGATTATGTCTATGTATATTCCAATTATTGTTATATATAATTATAGCATAATGAATAAGGGAGATGATAATCTTGAAATTTACTCAAATAAGAAATGCCACTATTATAGTTGAATATAATAATACTAAATTTTTAATAGACCCAGCTCTAGCAGATAAAGGTTCATATCCATCCTTTCCTAATTCACCAAGGCAAGAAGAAGGAAATCCTTCAGTTGAATTACCTTTTTCTAAGGATAAAATACTGAATGTAGATGCAGTTATTGTAACACACTTACATTCAGATCATTTTGATGATACTGCAAAAGAATTACTTTCAAAAAGTATAAAGATATTTGTTCAATAAAACAAAGGGACATCATGGAAGAGGGGAAGATTTTAAAAGATTTGGTGAAGCTTGTGGAGTTGTCTTTAAGCATCCTAATGAAAAAACACTTTATGTAGCAGGGGATACCATATGGTATGAAGAAACAGAAAAGGTTATGAACACATACAATCCAGAGATTGTTGTTACTAATGCTGGAGCTAACCGTTTCTTTGATACTGAGCCTGTAGTCATGGGAAAAGAAGACCTTTATGAGCTTTATAAGGCAGCACCCTATGCAACAATTATTGCAAGCCACATGGAAGCCTTTAATCATTGGAGTTTATCAAGAGCAGAACTTAGAGAGTTTTCAGTGAAAAAAGGATTTGATTCAAGTTTACTTGTCCCTGAAGATGGGGAATCATATTCATTGACATAATACCAGAATAGTGTGTAAACTGTACATTAGCAAATTATTGAAGGAGTGAAAAAGTGAATAATAACAAAAGAAAAATTAGGGGAGTAATATACACTTTAGTAGGGGGAACATGCTGGGGATTTTCAGGAGCATGTGGACAATCTTTATTTACGCAAGGTGTTAATTCAGCCTGGCTTACTGCTGTTAGAATGATTAGTGCAGGAATAATACTTTTAAGCATAAGTTTAATAAAGGATAGGAAGAAAACAATTAGTATATGGAAGAATCGAAATGATTCAATTAGACTTGTACTATTTGCAATTTTAGGATTAATGTTATGCCAATATACATATCTTACAGCAATATCACATTCAAATGCAGCAATAGCAACAGTGTTACAATATCTTGGGCCAGTATTTATTATGATTTATGTTTGTATAAGAAATTTAAAGTTACCAAAGATAAGGGAAGTTATTTCTATACTATTAGCTGTATTAGGAACCTTCCTTTTAGCTACTCATGGTAGTATTGAAAATATGGTTTTAACTAAGGAAGGGCTGATATGGGGAATTTCTGCAGCAGTAGGAGTGATGCTTTATACATTACTTCCAACTGGTATTATATCTAAATGGGGAAGTCTTGTTGTAACTGGCTATGGAATGCTTATAGGGGGGGCATTTCTAGGTATATTAATTCAAGTATGGAATATAGAAGTGTCACTTGATATGAATTCAATATTAAAAGTTATTGCAATTGTGATTGTTGGAACAGTTATAGCATTTACTCTTTATCTTCAAGGGGTATCGGATATAGGTGCAGTAAAGGCTAGTTTAATTTCTAGTGTTGAACCAATTTCAGCAGTATTATTTTCTGTATTTTGGCTTGGGACAAGTTTTGTATTTATTGATCTAGTAGGATTTATTTGTATAATGGGCACTATATTTTTATTAACTAAGGAAGAAAAATAATAAGAATATTATTTATAAGTGATTTATCATAACTTAGCATATGGGAGATTAAAAGGGGAGATTAGAATGAAGGATATTGAAATATATTCAGATTTATTAGTAAATGGATTTAAAGATGATCCAGGTATTATTGCACAATTAAGAGGGGTTAGTAATCCAGTAGAAATTTTTAAAGCTCAATGCAGAAGAGAAGTAGAAGTATTTAGTAAAATGGGATTTGTAATTACATATGGTGAAGGTGATGCCATATTAATAGGTATAAATTCAAAAAAATTATCAAGTCCAGAGTTTATTCAATGCTTACAAGAAGATTCTCAGTATGTAACTAATGAAATTAATGAAGAAGATTTATCTATTATGCAAGAGAATATTGAAAAAGTATATTCTATTACAGATGCAGAATGGTATAAAAAATTTGCAGATGATAAAGAAGTGTTTATTATACAAGTAATTGTTATAAAAAAGGAACTTCAAGGAACAGGTATTTTTAGAAAACTAATGTCCCAAGTATTTGAAAAATGTTCTGAAAATAATATGATAATTGCATTACAAACACATAATCCTGATAATGTTATAAAATATGAACATTTAGGATTTAAATTAATGGAAAAGGTAAGTTCAGAGGAAATAAATTTATCTTGCTATAATCTATTAAAGTATTAATAAGAAGATCAAAAGGATGTATAAAACTAGTAGAAGTTTTATATATCCTTTTTGGTTTTTAATTATTCAGGAGTAAGGTTTATCTTAAGTTTTTCGCTCCATAAACCACTTGCGCTTCTAAAGTCATGGATATTAGATTCAGTAGAGATAGGGGTGTAAACCCAGAAATATATATAATAATTGTAAAGCAATATATGCATAAAAAAAGTCGTATTAAGGTCATAAATATATATTATAGTTATGTATAAAAAGGAGCGATACAATGTTTTCAATTTTAGTGGTAGAAGATGATGTAACATTAAATAAGATGATTTGTGCAAAATTAAAGCAGGAACAATATAAGGCATTTACTGCTTTTGATGGTGAAGAGGCAATTAAAGTTATGGAATCTGAGCATATTGATCTTATAATTAGTGATGTTATGATGCCTAATATGAATGGATATGAACTTACAAAAGAACTTAGATATGCTAATTATAATATGCCAATTTTAATGGTCACAGCGAAGGATCAAATTGATGATATGGAAAGAGGATTTACTGTAGGTACTGATGACTATATGGTTAAACCTATAAATTTAAAGGAGATGATACTTAGGGTAAAGGCACTTTTGAGGCGTGCTCAAATTGTAAATGAGAAAAAGCTTTCTTTTAAAAATACAGTTTTAGATTATGAGGCTCTTACAGTAATATCTAACGGGGAGCAATATGAAATGTCTCCAAAGCAATTTTATTTATTATTTAAGTTATTAAGCTTTCCTAATAAAATTTTTACTAGACTAGATTTATTAGATGAAATTTGGGGGATGGATTCAGATACAGATGAAAGAAATGTAGATGCCCACATAAAAAAGATTCGAAAAAAGTTCGAAAATAATTCTGATTTTGAAATTATAACGGTTAGAGGATTAGGTTATAAAGCAAAATTTAAAGAGTAGGAGATAATATGAAAAATAATCATAAAAAAGGACATTATGATAAAAAGAATATGCCTTTTAGAGTTTATTATGCTATTAATAGCACTAAGATAGTATGTTTATCATGCATTATAGCTTGCATTATAGTGTTTATTCCCTTTCTGCTAATTTATAAAGGTGAACATAATGAGATTACTGTAATTATAATGAGTTTAATTATTTGTTCATTTACTATGTTTTTTGCAGTACATATGTTAGTAAAAAAAGCTAAGGTTTTTGTTGAGCCAATTGAGAAATTAGAGGAAGCTGTAAGTAAGGTTACAAAAGGTGATTTTGATATTCATATTGAATGGAAAGAAGAGAAAAAGAAAATAGGAGAATTAAATAATCTTATTTATAACTTTAATAAGATGACAAAATCATTAAAGGATATGGAATACATGAATAAGGACTTTATTAGCAATGTATCACATGAAGTTAAAACCCCAATTGCTTCAATTACAGGACTTACAGAAATTCTTATGGATTCCAGCTTAGAAGAGGAAGAACGTCAAGAATATCTATCACTAGTAAATAGTGAAGCACTTAGATTATCAAGGCTTTGCGAAAATATGTTGCAAATGTCTAGATTAGATAATCAAGTTATTGTGACTAAACATGAACAGGTAAATGTAACAGAGCAAATTAGAAAGTCTATTATAATGCTTTCAGAAAAATGGGCAGATAAAGAACAGGAATTTGACTTAAATATGGATGAGCTTAGAGTTAATAGTGATCCAGATCTCTTGCAACAAATTTGGATTAATTTAATTGATAATGCAATGAAATATTCTGATATAGGAACTGTACTGCATGTTTCAGGAATAGACTGCACTTCATACATTAAAATAAGTATTAAAGATGAGGGAATTGGAATATCTGAAGAAAAACTATCACATATTTTTGAAAAGTTTTATCAATGTGAGGAATCTCATAAAAGTCAGGGGAATGGCTTAGGATTATCCATAGTAAAAAGAATTGTTGAATTACTTAATGGAAATATAGAATGTAAAAGTAAAGAAGGCGTGGGTACTGAAATGATTATCCACTTGCCAAAATAAACTGAAAAAAAGGGGATGTAAAAAAACTCCCCTAAAAAGAAAATCGCTGTAAGCATTAAGCTTACAGCGATTTTTTGGTAAAATTAACTTATGCTACTAAATAATTTTACTAATAATAATTTTATAACAAAGCAATTAAAATTACCACTGGAAATCGAAAAAATTATTGATATTTCAGATCCGGTATATACTTTTTGTGATGTAATGAATCACATTGACCTAAAATCATATTTTGCAGGGGAAGGTTGCAAAACAGGTCGTCCAAGATGTGATTCAGAGAAATTACTTAAAGTTATACTATTCGCATTTATGCAGAACGGAATAAGTTCTTTAAGAGAATTAGAAAGACTTTGCAAAACAGATATTAGATTTATGTATTTGCTTGATGGACTTAAAGCTCCATCTCATGCTACTTTCGGGAATTTTATTCGTAATGAGTTATCTAGTTCTATTGAGCAGATATTCAATGATATAAACAGTTATATCTTTGAAGTAGATAACGTAGATTTAGAGCATACTTATATTGATGGTACAAAAATCGAAGCAAATGCCAATAGATATACTTGGGTATGGAAGCGTTCCTGCATTAAGAATAGAGATAAGGTTTTTGATAAAATTTCTACATTAATAGATGAAATGAATTCTGAGGTACTGAATCTATTAGGTGTAAGGCTTGAAAAAAGAGATGAATATGCTGTAGATTATGTCCAAGATATGCTTGCTAATTATAAAAAGGCTACTGGACTCGATACAAATACTTTCGTGTCCGGTAAAGGACATAGAAAAAGTGTTCATCAAAGGCAATATCAAAAAATGCTAGGATATATGGAACGTTTAAAAGGCTACGCGAACCACATAGAAATATGTGGCGATTCAAGAAATAGTTATTCCAAAACAGATTACGATGCTACATTCATGAGAGTTAAACGTGATTATATGGGAAATGATCAACTATTGCCAGCTTATAATATTCAAGCAGCTATATGTGATGAATACATAGCAGTAATAGATGCTAAGAAATACGCTTCAGATATGGAGTGTTTTGTTCCGCTAATGGAAAAATTCAACGATACATATGGGAATTATCCCAAATATCCAGTTGCCGATGCCGGTTACGGTTCATATAATAACTACATCTATTGTGAAGAACATTGTATGGAAAAGTTCATTTTGTCCTAATGGAAAGAAATTTATATTTAAATATGAAAAGAAAGTAAGAAAGAACAAATATGGAAGAACAGAAGAAATTTATGAATGTGAGGATTGTGAGGGATGCCCTCACCGAAGCGAATGTTGCAAAAGAACTACTAAAAATAGAACTATAAGTTTAAATAGAGAATTAACTTCAATGCATGAGGAAGTTATAAGCAATCTAGAATCTGTACATGGTGCGTTGCTTTGTATGAATAGAAGTATACAAGCTGAAGGAACATTTGGAATAATAAAATGGAATAGATCTTACAAAAGATTGTTTAGACGAGGACTTGATAATGTAATTCTTGAACTCACATTAATTTCTTGTGGTTATAATCTTTATAAATATAATAATAAATTAAACCGTGAAATGCTCGTTGCATAAAAATAACTTTAACTTTTTTATTTATAGCGAGATGTTTATTAAGTGCACCCATTTTTAAAAATTAAAGGTCAAAAAAATATACATATATAAAAAACAACCATACCAGTTTTTAAGCTAGTATGGTTGTTTGATTTTTAGGACTTTTTTTACAGCCCCTTTTTTTATTTAATAAAAAGTCATATTCAAGTCATAAAGTTATATTATACTCAAATCTGTAAAATACAAAAGAAGAGGGGAAAGAGACAATGTGGTTAGCATGGAATGAAATGAAACACAATAAGAAAAATTACAGTCTTATAGGAATGACAATAGTGCTTATGCTTTTTATGGTTATATTTCTATCAGGATTGACAAATGGATTAGCAAGAGCAATTAGTGCAGGAATTGATAATGCTAATGCAGAGTATTTTGTAATATCAGATGATGCAGAAGGATTAATTGCAGCATCAAGTTTAAGCGAAGAGGAAGTAAGTAAAACTAAAGATATGACATCAGATAATGCAGAAGCTATTACTGTTAGACGTTCATATATTTCAAAGGAAGGTATTGAAAAAGAAAGCATGGCTTACTTTGCAATTGATGTGGATGGATTTATAAATCCAGATGTTGTAGAAGGTACTAAGCTTGGAGATGAGGAAAACACAATTGTACTTAATGAAGTTATGAAGGATAAAGGCATTGAAATAGGAGATAAAATTATTGATAATGCTTCAAATGTAGAATTAACTGTAGTTGGATTTGCAAAAGATGCTTATTATAGTCATGTATCTGTAGGATATGTTTCTTTTAAAACAATTGAAAAAATAGAAACAGCTATAAATCCATATTATAAAATAAATTATAATGCAGTTGCTATTAATGGAACAGATATTGATGGAATTAATTTAAGCGGACTAGAAGCAGTAGATAGTAAAACAATTGTTGAAAATCTACCAGGATATTCTGCTGAAAAGATTACGATAAATATGATTATTTGGGTACTAGTTGTAATAACAGGAGCAATACTTGCAGTATTCTTCTATATAATAACTATTCAAAAAAGAAAACAATACGGTGTTATGAAAGCAATAGGAATGAAGAATAGTGAGATTGCAATGGTAATAGTTGAGCAGGTTGCAATTCTATCATTTATTGGTACAGTATGTGGAGTATTATTGGCGTATGCATTATCACTTGTACTTCCAGCAGCAATGCCATTTTTCTTTAATATATCAGATGCAGTAATTATTGCAGTAGTATTTATGATAATTTCAATCTTAGGAAGTTTACTTTCAGTAATAAAAGTAGCAAAGGTTGATCCATTAATCACAATAGGAGGTGCAGAATAATGGGGAAGTATGGAATAGAGATTAAAGATGTTACAAAGTCATATATGGATGGAGAAAAGAAAAGAATAATACTTGACCGTGTTGATTTACAGGTTAAAGCAGGAGAGTTTGTAGCTATTGTAGGTCCTTCTGGAAGCGGGAAAAGTACATTTCTTTCTATTGCAGGTGCATTACTTTCACCTGAAGAAGGTAAGGTTATAATAAATGGAAAAGAAATTGGACAAAAATCATGGACAGAAACAAGAAGAAATAACATAGGTTTTATATTTCAAAATCATCAGCTTATTCCATACCTTAAAGTTGATGATCAATTAAAGATGGTAAGCAAACTGGCAAATAAATCTGAATCAAAGCTAGGTGACGAGCTATTAAAGGAACTTGGGCTAGAAGAAAGTAAAAAGAAATTTCCGCATCAGCTATCTGGAGGAGAAAATCAACGTGTGGCTATTGCAAGCTTTTATGAATGATCCAGAAGTTATTTTAGCGGATGAACCTACTGCAAGTCTTGATAAAGAGCGTGGATTACAAGTTGTAAAGTTAATTGCAGAAGAAGTTAAGAAAAGAAATAAGGCTGCAATTATGGTAACACATGATGAAAGAGTACTTGATTTGGTTGATAGTATTTATTATCTAGTAGATGGAAAGCTTTCGAAGAGGATAGATAAACTTGAAGAGGTAGTAAACAGTTAGAATAGACTAGAAAAATATAAAATAACTTATAATAAGAGGCTGTATTTAATGATAAAAAATTCATTAAGATACAGCCTAATTGTTTATAAATTACTAACAGCTTCACCTAAAACTTTACCGATAGCTTCATGAATAACAAGGTCAGCTTTATTATCAGCAGAAGTTGAACTCTTATTAATTAATATAAGATTCTTACCTCTAAAATAATCAATAAGTCCAGCAGCAGGATAAACAACAAGAGAAGTTCCCCCTATAATTAAGGTATCAGCTTGAGATATAGCTCTAACAGCTCCAGTAATCACATCATTATCTAATCCTTCTTCATAAAGAACTACATCAGGTTTAACCTTTCCACCACACTTAGGACAAGTAGGTATTCCTCTAGATTCTAAAATAAACTTTTCATCATAGAAGGCATTACAGCTCATGCAGTAATTTCTAAGAACAGATCCATGAAGTTCATAAACATTTTTAGAACCAGCAGCTTGATGTAAGCCATCTATATTTTGAGTAACTACAGCTTTAAGCTTACCCATCTCTTCAAGCTTAGCTAATGCTATATGAGCTGCATTAGGTTTTGCTTCTGGATAAATTAATTTATTTCTATAGAATTCAAAGAACTCTTCAGGATATCGAATAAACATAGTGTGTGAAACTAATTGCTTGGGAGTAAGATTTATCTTAAGTTTTTCATTTCATAAACCACTGGCACTTCTGAAGTCAGGGATGTTAGATTCAGTGGAGATAGGAATGTAAACCCTTTCGTTATTTTGCAACTACAATGAATAAATCGTCTTATTTCTCTATGTTGTAGTAATTAATGTAATGGTCTATATAAATAATTATTGTTAAGTAATTTCAATATATATGAAATATCTAAATTAAAGCATGTTTCACTAAAGAAAAGGTTTTATTTTATAGGATATCAATAAAAAAGCAACTGTTTTTTATTGATTTTAAGTTTGGATTGGATTTTTTTTGATTAATTTTGTATTTATATGTATATAGATAAGTCGAAAGAGAACGATTGAAAATCATTGAAAGAAAAATTGAAAAAATATATATTATATACATTATTGTAATAATATAACAATGTATATAATGTTTTAGGAGGAATAATATGAAAAAAAGAATAATAGCAACAATTTTGGGGGTTTCTATGCTAATCCCAACAACAATAGCATATGCATATTCACACGGCTCTAGGGATACTTATTATATGCAAAGTACAAATACACAGATCACAGGTACATTGTATTTACTTAATGAGGGAAATCCTAATATAGGTCAAGCAAATACACGTAATGATAGTGGAAATGGTGTAACTGTTAAAACTAAAATATATGCAACTGCAGGTGGACAAACAATTTCTGGAAGTTCAAGAGTCACTACAGGTTATCCAAATGCTTATATTAAATCTACAGCTAGACTACCAGATGCATGGGGAAGTGGGCATACAACATCAGGAACTCCAGACCCTTGGGAATGGTTATATATTCAGGTGTCAGATTTAAGATAAAATTTTAATATTAATATTAGTAAAGCTTTAAGCTTTACTAATATTTTATGGAGTAAAATGTTATGAAATATACAAAGATAGATGTGTTTTTAATAGTTGGCTTTTTACTTTCTGCGTTTGCATTCAGTTTAACTATAAGTGTTGTATATACTAAATACAATAAAGTAATTGAACAAAATCAAATTAATAAAGATTATAAATTACTAGAAGTAAATATTGTAGATAAAACTGAAAAAAAAGATGAAGAAAATAACGTAAATTTAGAATATAAAAAAAATACAAGCTTATTAGAAATAGTAAATAAAGTTCAACAAGCTGGATATAAGAAAATTATCTTATCTCCAATTGAAACACAAATAGAAATAGGAAATGATAGTTATATTAATGATATATGGCCATGTTCGGCAGGGGTTAATATAAAAAGAAATAATATAGTTAAAGGAAGATATTTAACTGAACAAGAATTAAGTGGTAGTGAAAAAGTTGCAGTTATAGGATTTGGTTTGGAAAGATTAATTGAAGAAAAAGATGGAGAAAGTTACATAAAGGTATTTGATGAATATTATAAAGTCATTGGAGTTTTAGGAGATACAGAAGTATTTAAGTATAGTAGTATAATTCCAATAAAATCTTTAAGTTTTATAAATAGTCTACCTCCAAATATTAGCTTTATGCATTATTTTAAGGACAATGAAGTTAATACAGCTATATCCAATACTAATATTTTAATTAATGAGACTATTATTCCACAGATTCCAATTATAAAATATTTATTTAAGAATGTTCATGAACTTAAGAATTGTTTGTATCAAGTAGTACTTGGAATAATAAATTTATTCTTATTTTCATATTTTTTTGCTGATACTATAAGAGAAAAGGTTGCTATTATGAAAGTATTAGGAGCTAAGAACATACATGTATTTAAAGAAGTATTCGTAAAGTTTGTAAAAATATCATCAATAGGAATTATTGGAGGATTAATATTATCAAAGTTTACAATAGATTTTATGAGGCAAGCATTCACTTATGAGTATTCAGTAGTAAATATTGATAATGTTGTAGTGACATTTATATCAATATTTATAATATCAATACTTGTTTCTATATGTGTTTTATTTAATGTAATTAGATTTAAAATAATGAAAGAAATAAGGTAATTATAATGAATAATAAATTTATTTTTTTTGATATAAAAAGAAACTGGTTTGTAACTATATTGATTACAATGGAAGTAGCTCTATGGATATTTTATACAGCTTCTTTAGTTTCTTTAATTAATTTTGATAATTCCTATAGAAGTAGATACAATAGATCAATATCTGTTAATAATTCAGAAGTTATGAAGTTCTATAAAATGGTTTCTAAAGATGATTATTATGAAAATAAGGATGTCTATGATAGTTATATAAAAGAGAGCCTTAAAGTAGTAAGTAATAATAATTATACTTACGGATTTGTTCAAAGAGATAATTATGAGGAAATTCCAATAGAAAGTTTCGGCTTAAATTTAAATAATATTCAATCAAATTTTACTACAATGGACAAGTTTAATTCACCTAGTAATCCAGTTGGATTTAACTATGGGATGATAGAAAATTATAAAAAGAACATAATTGGAGAAATTTCTAAAGAAGAGTGGGTTAGGAGCGATAACTGTATACCTATGATTGTAGGAAGTGAGATAGCAAAAAAGCTTAAAAAAGGCGATACTTATGAAGTAAATAATATAAAGTATAAAATTTTAGGTGAGTTTAAAAAAGATACATTAGCATATGATTACACAAATACCGTAGATAGTTCGTTTTTACTGAATACATCATTCGTTATACCACTAAGTGAAGATAAGTATTTTGAAAACTTTAATTTTGAACCTATAACAATATTTTTTAATGGAGATATGGAAACAGCAGCTAGTAAGGTAAATGATGAAATTGAATGTGTTTCTAAAGATATTGTTATATCAAATTCTAGTGAAGATTTAGATAAATTTTTAGATGAATTAAGGTCAAAAAAATATTATGAAATATGTAGGATACTTATAGTTAGTATTATTGCATCTGCATCAATAATTACTACTATAGACTACAAGATAAATAAGGATAGAGATAGAATTGGAATTCTTTATTCATTTGGAACTACAAAAAAGAATATATTTAAAATTTTTTCTAGAGAGTTTTTAATAAATATATTTATTGGAATTGTTGGAGGAAGTATATTTTATTTAAAAAAGTGTGCAAGTGTATATGTTTTTTTCATTAATGAAGATATATATTTAAACCTAGTTTTTTCATTAGGAATATTATTATTATTAATCTTATCAATTATGTTACTGGGATTTAAGCAAGTTAATAAACTTACTCCAAAAGAAATGATAGGAGGATTTATAGAATGAGTTTATTAGAAGCAAAAGGTTTATATAAGATTTATGGAAAAGATAATAGTGAAGTAAAGGCTGTTAATGGAATAAGTTTAAATGTTGATAGAGGAGAAATTATAGCTATAATGGGGCCATCAGGCTGTGGGAAAAGTACATTACTTAATATGTTAGGTTGTATAGATATTCCTAATAAGGGGGAATACTATATAGATGGAACAAAAGTAGAATTTAAAAAACTAAATAGCTTATCTGAAATTAGAAATAAAAAGATATCCTTTGTATTTCAGAACTTTGCATTAATAAAAGATCTTAATGTTTTAGAAAATATAATATTGCCACTTAAATTTAGAGGGATTTCGTATAAAGAAAGAGTAGAAAAGGGAATGAAATATCTTAAAGAATTAGGTATTGAAGACTTGAAAAAGAAAAGTGTACGAGAATTATCAGGCGGTCAGCAACAAAGAGTTGCAATTGCTAGGGCACTTGCACAAGAAAGTGAAGTCATTTTAGCAGATGAACCAACAGGTGCATTAGATGAGGAAAATAGTATTAAGATTATGGAATTATTAAGATATTTAAATAAAGAGTATAATAAAACTATAATTGTTATTACCCATGATAAACTTGTGGCAAGTTTTTGTGATAAAATTATGAAAATGAAAGATGGAAAGTGGGATAATAATTAATAGTTCTTTATAAAATATACTAATTAATTTATATAACATAATAGCTTAGAAAAATTAACGAGGCTGATTTATTATTAAAAGATTTTAATGATAAATCAGCCATTTAACATTATAAAAGTAATTTTTATAAATTAGAAACAGCTTCCCCTAAGACCTTACCAATAGCCTCATGAATAACAAGATCAGCTTTATTATCAGCAGAAGTTGAACTCTTATTAATTAAAATAAGATTCTTACCTTTGAAATAATCAATAAGTCCAGCAGCAGGATAAACTACAAGAGAAGTTCCCCCTATAATTAAGGTATCAGCTTGTGATATAGCTCTAACAGCTCCAGTAATCACATCATTATCTAA
>CAKVFO010000051.1 GCA_934746785.1 uncultured Clostridium sp.
AATCTAAATTTGATTCAAGCATTTCTACTGGATAGCCTGTCTTTTCTGCTATTATTTCTTTTACTTCTTTTTCTATAGCATCCTTACTTACTGTATTAACAACCTTTGTTGCTGCTACTTCTTCTACCTCTGCCACAGAGCCTATTGCTGCACTTGTATAATCTACTATCTTTTCTATTGTATTAAATTCTTTTATGTTTGCTGTTTCATCCTGTTCATATCCGAAGTGTTCTCTTACTACTGCAAATATTTCTCCCTGCTTAACAGAATCTATTCCTAAATCCGCTTCTAAATCTAAATTTGATTCAAGCATTTCTACTGGATAGCCTGTCTTTTCTGCTATTATTTCTTTTACTTCTTTTTCTATACTTTCCTTTTTAACACCCTTAACCTGTGAAACTTTTTCTACTGACTTACTTATAGATTTTTCTTCTACTTTGGCAGTCTCATTATCCATAGCAGGCTTTGATGTATACTCATTATTACTTATTATTGAAACAATATTTTCCAAAGAAATATTAACATCCTTATTTAATAAATCTACATTTATATTAAAAGCTTCAGCTACCTTACCAAGTAAGTTAGTTAAAACAGTCTTACTTAAAGCTAATTCAACTCTAACGGCTTTATCATTAACTTTTATTAAAGTCTTAGGATATCCTGTTTCCGCTGAAATTACTTTTATTAATTTCTCTATAACTTCTTCTTCAGATACACTCTCACCTTGGAAGCTTAAATTATTTGTATCCATATATGCCTTCAATCTATTTATGCACAAGTTATCATTTTTTGCTTTTAAGTTACTTTCTATAGCATAAAAATCTTTTCCACTTAATATAGTTTTAACTAACCTTGTTAATATATTTTTACATCCAGTTTCTATATAGAAATTTACACCTAACTCATCATACATATCTTGTATAATGTCACTAAAACTAAATGGAGTTACTAATTGACTTGCTAAGGTTCTAGCAAAATCCTCTTTTTCAAAATCTGCATTATTATAAACTCTTTGCTTAATAGTTGAATAAATTGGAGTTTTAGGAGTCTTATATTTAATATCCTTTATTTTTTCATAATAATATTCAACAGCATCAGCTAAGACATTACTATGAAATGCATGAGAAACTTTTAAAACATTGTAAGATAAATTCCTCTTCTTACTTTCTTCTTCAAGCTCCTTTATCCCTTCATCTGATCCTGAAAAAACAACTTGGTTTGGTGCATTATTTAAAGCTAGAACACATTTATTTTTCACTTGTTCTTCTAACGCTTTAACTACATCACTATCTTTTCCTAGTGAAATACCTATCATTCCACCTCTCTTATCTTCAGGAATTCTATCAAGAGATTCAGCTCTGTAATATACTATTCTTAGCCCTTCTGAGAAGGATATAACTCCAGCTGCTGCCAAAGCTGATATTTCACCTAAACTATGTCCACATAGATAGTTTGGTTTAACTCCAAAACTTTCTACAAGCTTATACATAGCATAATTAGATGTATATATAGATGTTTGCATTATCTTTGCTCTTTTTAAACTTTTCTCAACTTCTTCTGCTTTTTCATCATTATTATAAATAATATTATCAGTAAGCTTTTCCCCACATAACTTACTTAATATTTCATCTGCTTCATCAAAAATATCTTTTACTATTTTCTCATTATCAATTAAATCCTTTAACATATTAGGGTATTGTGACCCATGTCCTGGAAATAATAAAACACTATTTTTTTGTTTTATATTCTCACCTATGAAAATATCTTGTTTAGATAATAATTCAATTATTTCTTTTTTCTCTATGCTCTGCATTTATAACCCCTCCTAAATAACTCCGAACTTTCTTCCTACTTGTCCCATTATATCTAGTGCTCTATCAATTTCTTCATTACTTAAAGAAGCAGTTATTGTAGTTCTTAATCTACTCTTATTCATTGGAACTGATGGAAAAATAGCTGTTGCTATATATACTCCTCTACTTAGTAATTCTTTTGTCATTTTCATATTAGTAAGATCATCACCAATATAAATAGGAATAATAGGAGATATACTTCTCATAGTATCAAATCCTAATTCTATTAATCCTTTTCTAAATCTTATTGTATTTTCCCATAATTTCTCTCTTCTCCAAGTTTCCTTTTGCATAAGTTCAAGTGATTTTAAAACTCCTGCAACTACTGCTGGTGGTAAACTTGCATTAAATATATATTGATGTGCTTGATGTTTTAAATAATCAATAGTATCACTATCTGATGCTATACATCCACCTACTCCTGCTAATGATTTACTAAATGTAGTCATCTTTACAGCAATCTTATCTTCTAATCCAAAATGTTCAGAAACACCTCTTCCTGTTTCACCAAAGAATCCTATTGAATGAGCTTCATCTACCATAACAGCCGCATCATATTTTTCTGCTAAAGCTGATATTTCATCTAAGCATGCCATATCTCCATCCATTGAATAAACACCGTCTACTACTATTAATCTTCTTGAAAATTCTTGAGAATTCTTTAATATATATTCAAGTTTATCCATATCATTATGAGTAAATATCTTTACCTTAGCATTGGACATTGCTATACCATCAACTATACTCATGTGATTTAATTGATCTGTTATTATTACAGAATCTGAATCATTACATAATGTAGACAATGCAGATACATTAGCAAGATATCCAGCACTAACGATCATAGCTGATTCTGTTCTGAAAAACTCTGCCATCTTTTCTTCAAGTTGTTTATGTAATACAGTTGTTCCATTATGAAGTCTTGCACCACATGTTCCTGTTCCATATTTATCTGCAGCTTCTTTTACTGCTTTTATTACTTCAGGGTGAGTAGATAATCCTAAGTAATTATTAGAAGTTAGCATAATAACATCTTTTCCATTGTATTTTGAAGTTCCTGCCTGTGGTCCATCAAAAGCAGGCTCAAATACATATAAATCATTAGCTTTTCCTTCCTTAATTCTTGGTAGTACTTCATCATATTCCTTTTTAAATCCGTTAGGTATCTTTGCAGTTTTTAACATCTTATTCATCCTCTCATTTATTTAACTAATAAATTCTTTATATTTTTTATTTTATTTTCTAATTGATTTTCATCTTCATATACAATTTCAATTCTATAAGGTGAATGCTTAAAGCTAGCCTCAGACGAAGCTTCTTTTGCTTGTAATTTACTTAATAATTCTTCAACAGAATCAGCACCTGCTTTGAAGCAATTATCTTCTTTTAATTCTTCAACTTCATCTCTTAATATTTCAGCTTCATATGCTTGTACATCTATTTCATAACTTCCACTAAATATAGATTGAGAATTTATCTTTACATATTGTGTATTGTTTTGATCAATTTCTGTACATGCCTTTAATAATTGGAAAGCACCTTGCGCTCCGTAATAGAAGACATTATTTCCGTCCTTATCAAATGAATCTTCTGATATTTTACAAATGCCTTCTCTTTCTGATGCTTTCTTAGAATTGAATTTAACTCCTGTAATTCTTCCATATACATGTTCATTTTCTTTTACATCTTCGCTTCTCTTTATTAAAAACACTGCTGATCCTTCAGCTGGAATAGTATTAGAATCTATATTTAATTTTTCAATTAATTGAATAAATTCAGGACTCATATTACCATTTACTCCACCTACTAAAATCAAATCATTTTCTTTAGATTGTAAACTCATGATTCCTTCTTCCAAGGCTTGTTCAAAAGATATTTTATCTGCATCATATACTGCATTAGAGCTTGTTAAATCAAAGAAATTTGATATTCTACCTGCAACAATATTATCCATATAACCTGGTAAAGTATCTTCTGCTGTTTTAGGAATGTATTTTCTAACATTATTAATTATGTCATTTTTAATTGAAGCTTTTGTTTCTTCATTAATACCTTTAAATTCATCAGATTTATTCAATATATTTAAATATTCTCTAACTCTTATTCTTAAATCAGTATTAATTGAAGTTTCTAAACCCAACATGTTTCCAATATAAACACCAGTCTTATCCCCAACTATATTTTCTTGTCCATAACTTGATATAACTTGATGACTTGCAACTAAAGCTAATTGTTGAGCTCTATCGATTTCTTTTAATATAACTGGTGGGACTTTAAACTTAATACATGGGAACTTGAAGTCTTCTATAAAAGAAGCTTTTAAATTTCCTTTAGAATTATAAATTTCATTAATTTCTTCAGGATATCTATTTGAAGGATATTTATCTATATATTTAAATCCATTTTTTATATTTTTACTCCATTCTTCATAATTACATCCATTATTATCTATACAGCCTATTCCAACAATTGAAACATCAATGTCTTTATTTTCTGAATTTTCAACATATGATTTTAATAACTCTTTATGGTAATCAGGTATATACTCTTCGATTAAAACATTAGCATTTATTCCACCAAATCCAAATGCATTTACTAAAGCTGCCTTTGGAGTACTTTCTTTCTTTTCCCATGGACATAATTCCTTGTTTACATAGAACTTAACTTTACCCATCTCGAATTCATCTACAAATTTTTCAAAGTAATTTGTAGGTGGCAGCATATTTCTATTGAAGCCTTCCATAACTTTAATTAAATTAGCCATTCCTGCTGAAGAGAAACAATGTCCAACTTGAGATTTTATTGAACCAATTATTATATCTTTACCTTCAATTTCACTATCATCAAATATCATCTTTAAACTGTTTAATTCAACAATATCTCCTACTCTTGTTCCTGTTGCATGAGTTTCTACATAATCTACATATAATGGATCAACTCCTGCAACATCCAAAGATTTCTTTATTGCTTTATATTGCCCTTCTGAACTTGGAGCATAAATTGACTTTCCTTTTCCATCACTTGCTACTCCTGTGCCCCTCAATACACCGAAGATTTTATTGCCATCTTTAATAGCATCTGACAATTTTTTAATAATTATTGTTCCTACACCTTCACCTGGAATTAATCCACTTGCCTTACTATCTAGTGGAAAAGATCCCTTTTCAGACAATCCACCTATTTTTGCAAAAGCTATGTTACCAGTAACAACCATATTACCTAATACACCTGATACTATACATGTCTTAGCTTTATTTTGATGAATAATTTTTACAGCATTATCAACAGCTAATAAACTACCTGAACAAGCTCCATCTACAAGGAAACTCCTGCCTTTAATATTTAAAATATCAGCAACACCCTTACATAAATTGCTGTGTAATCCTCTATTGCTAAAATCTATTTCATTATCAAACTTATTCTTAATTCCATATCTTAAAGATTTTTTTATATTTTCTTGTTTTTCTTTATCTAGATTTTTAAATTCTTTATTATGTTCTAAATAATACTCAATTTGACTCTCTCTATTAGTTAAACATTCATTACTAAAAGAAAAATCTCCAAGCATGTTACCTACAACCATAGAAATATCATCAGTACTTAGCTCATTTATTGAAATATTACCCTTTCTAACTGCCTGCACAATTGTGTCTAATAACATTAATTGTGATCTATTTAGACCTTTAATACTTTCCTTTGAAAAAGTTAGTTCTTCTGTTTCAGAGAATTTATAATCCTTAACATACGCACCTAACTTACAATATGTTTTATCTTCTGCATGTCTATCTTTATCGTAATAAAGATCTTTTTCCCAATACGAATCAGGCATTTCTTTTACACCTTGTTTTGCTGACACAATGTTGTCCCAAAATTTTTCAGTATCATAGCTGTCTGGCGGAAAAATACATCCATATCCAACTACTGCTATGGGTTCAAATTTACATTCCATTTTTTCTTTGTCTCCTTTTGGTTTTAATTTATTGAATATTTTATGTTTATTGTATATTTTTTCTGTTTTTGTCATTTTTTTAAAATATTACTATGTATCACTATCCTATTTTTACTTTTTTGGTTTTTATAATTTTACAAATTTAGCTTTACACAAAAAAAGATGAATACACTTGAATCCAAGTATATCAATCAATAATATTACATATCGTATTACTTAAAATTATCATATCTATATTGTTGAACCACTTCTTTTCCAATAAGAGTTATAGCTTTTTTAGGACATTGCGAAATACATCTATAGCACATAGTACATTTATTTTTATCCTTCACTTTATCTTCTATAAAATATAAATTATTTGTAGGACATTCTGAAATACACTTACCGCACTTTATACATTTCTCTGTATTTATTTTTAGTTTATCTGAATATTTTGCTGTTTTAGAATAAAACCACAAACGTTGTCCAAATAAACCTGCAATATGATTAAAGAAAGAAAGTCCTTCTTTAGTTGGATTGCCACTTAAATATCGTTCAACACTTTTTCTTATTTTATTATTAGCCTGATTAATTAAATCTTTATTATTTTCTTTAGATTTTTTTAATGTAGATACATCACAAACATTATCCGGCATTCTTAAATGAAGTCCACCTATTACATTCGCTCCTATCTTTTTAAAAATTCTTGCACTACAAGCTGCTCCATCTCCACTAAAAAGCCCCATTGTTACTATAATAAAAATATTTTTTCCTCTAAAAAGATCTTTATTTTTCATTATAGAATCTCTAACAAATATAGGTGCATTACTAAATTGAGTTGGGTAACCAAAAACAATTAGATCTTTTTCATTAAGGATGTGACTTTGTAATTCTGAAGATTCCAGTGGAATTATTTTTGACTTCTCATCAATCTGTTTTACAAAACTACTTACGCAATGCTTTGTATTACCAGTACCACTAAAATATATTCCAAGCATTATTCTCCCTCTTTCTTTAATTTTGATTTACTAATAAACAATTATTTATCAATAGCGAATATCAAAATTTAATAACTTAATTTTAATTGTGCTTTTTCTTTATTGAACAATTAAAACAAAATATATATAATTAATATATCATTATTTTCGAATTAATTCAAAATTTTTATTCTTTATTATATAATTTACCATTCAAATTAACATATATTCTGTTAATTTATTTACCTATAGTGAAAGGAGTTATTATCAAAAATGAATTCAAAATTTGAAACTTTTATACAAACAGAGAACATTTGTAAAACATATGGAGAAGGAGAAGCTAGTACTCAAATACTTAAAGGTATTTCCGTAAAGTTTGATAAAGAAAAAATTCACACTATTTATGGTCCATCTGGTAGTGGTAAGAGTACCTTTTTGTATATCTTAGGAGGACTTGATAAAGCAAGTAATGGAAAGATTGTATATGATGATTGCGATATCATGCAGTTATCTGATAAAGAATTATGTAAATTCAGAAAAAAATACATGGGATATGTATTTCAAATGTATAACTTAATTCCCAATCTAACTGTTAAAGAAAACATTGAAGTTAGTAAATATCTATCTGAAAATCCTCTAGATATTAATGAATTAATTAGTGTTTTAGGATTAGAAGAACAAAAGGATAAGTTTCCTTCTCAATTATCTGGAGGACAGCAGCAAAGATGTGCTATTGGAAGAGCTCTTGTTAAAAATCCAATGGTACTATTATGTGATGAACCAACTGGTGCTTTAGACTATAAAACAAGCCGTGACATATTAGTACTTTTAGAAAAAATTAATCAAAAATATAAAACTACCATGATTATAGTAACACATAATAATGCAATAAAAGAAATGTCACACCATAGTATTACAATAAAAGATGGCAATATCACTAATGAAGAAAATAATTTATTTCCTAAAAAAGCATCTGATTTGGAGTGGTAATTATGAATGTATTAACTAAGAGAATTTTTCGAGGATTTAAAGAAAATTTTATTAAGTATATTGTTTCTTTTTTAATTTTTATGATTGGTACTATGATGTTTATTGCTATAGCAGACTCAACAGATTCTGTTAATCTTGCTATTAATAACTTAATTAAAGAAAGTAATTGTGAAGACGGTAACTTTCTTCTATATAGTCCACTTAGCTCTAAAGATGTAAACGAACTGAATGAACATGGAGTTACTCTTGAGAAAAACTTCTATATAAATATAAAAAACTTTAATAATGGAACTACCTATAGAATTTATAAAAACAGAAATTTAATTAATCTTTTGCAAATACGAGATGGATCATCACCACTAAATAATGGTGATATAGTAGTTGAACAGCATTATGCTAAAACTCATGATCTTAATATCTCAAATGAACTTGAACTTGATGACATGAATTTTAACATATGTGGCCATGGTTATGTAATTGATTATGATTCACTATACGAGGTGGGTGATGGGCCATATCCTGACTACAAAAATTTCTGTCTTTGTTTTGTTAATGATGAAACCTTTAATAAATTAACTAAAAATCACACAGTTCAATATAATTACTCATACTTATTAAATAAGGAACCTGAAAACTTTACTGATGAAGATCTCAATGATTATTTAAAAAGCAAATTAATCAATAAAGATAAAATGAATCATACTCTTGATTTAAATGATAATACTTGCAACCTTATAAATATTGTTCCTCGTGAAGATAATCAAAGAATTATAAGCTTTTCTCATGATATATCAATTAACAAAAATTGTACAATGCCAATGGGAATAGTTTTCTTCATTATGTTATCTTTTCTTATTGCAACACTTGCTGTATCTGAATTAAGAAAGGAATATAGAATTGTAGGTACACTATCTGCCTTAGGATATAGTAAGAAGCAATTAACTATAAACTTTATTATTCTTCCAGTTTCAGTAGTTACTGTTTCATCTATATTAGGGACTATTCTCGGTTTTGCTTGTGCACCATATTTTATGCAAAGTTATATTAATGGCGGCTGTATTACGGATGTTAAACCAGTTATTATGCCATACTTGATATTATATGGAACTATACTTCCAATAATAATATCAACTATTGTTAATGCACTAGTTGTTAATAATGCCTTAAACAAACCATTAGTTTTATTATTAAGAGGCAATTCAATAGAGGATTCTTCACAAATTAATTTAAACTTAGATAATTTTAGATTTAGAATAAAATATCAAATACGTCAGCTCACACGTGAATTATCAATGCATATTACTCTTCTTGTTTCATTAATATTAACTATCTTTATGGTAGTATTCGGAGTTTCACTTTATAGTACATTATCTTCTTTTGAAGTTGATTGTGAAAATACCATGCATTATGAATACAAATACTTATATCGTTTCCCAACTTCTGAAGCTCCTAAAGGCGGCGAAACTGCCTATGAACGTGCATATCAAACACAATTTGGAAAAGATAAAACAAACTTTACTATTCGTATGATTGGTCTACAGGAAAATAGCAATTTCTTTGATTGCAAACCTGAAAGATGTAAAGCTGATGAAATGATTGTTTCAGCATCGATGAAAGATAAATTTGGATGGGATAAAGGTGATACAGTTACTCTTAGAGATACTCTTGATGGAAGCATTCATAACTATAAAGTTATTGATGTTATGGATCTTCAATATGGAATGTATGTATTTACTGATATTAATTCTCTTAGAAATGCTTATTCTCTACAAAATGATTATTGGAATCTTGTTTATTCTAATGAAAAATTAGACATAGATGAAAATTATCTTGCTGAAACATTAACTAAAGCAGAAAGTATTAAAGGTGCATCTGCTAGAATAGATTCTTTAATGGGAGTAATACTTTCATTAATGTGTATGGGAATTCTCATCTTCGTAGGAATGTTATATATGATAGTTAATCTTATGATTCAAAAATATGAAAATTCAATATGCGTTCTTAAAGTTTTAGGATATTCTCAAAGTCAGGTATGTCAGATGTATCTTTTAAATTCACTTTTTGTAGTAATAGTAAGTATGATTATATCTATTCCTATTAGTTTTCAATTAGTTAAAATAATTTATCCTAATATTATTGCTACTGTTCTTAATGGTATGCAGGTTAAAATGCCTCTTGAAACTATAATTGCTACTATTGCTTTAATACTAATTTCTTGGTTATTTGTAGTTGCTATTATTTCAAGAAGATTATCAAAGATGTCACCACTTGATATATTAAGATTTAGAGAATAAAGATTTTAATTTACTATACACAAAAAAGTGTCTATTAAAAAAGATGATTGGGGCTGTAAAAAAAGCCCTCGAAATCAAACAGCCATATCAGTAAAATAACTGGTATGGTTGTTTTTTTGTATATTCTTATGTATTGGTATATTTTTGCACCTTTCATTTTTAAAAATGGGCGCACTTAATAAAGCTCTCATTATAAATAAAAAAATAAAAGCTATTTTTATGCAACTAGCATTCCACGATTTAGTTTATTATTATATTTATAAAGATTATAACCGCAAGAAATCAATGTCAGTTCAAGAATTACATTATTTATGCCACGTCTAAATAACCTTTTATAAGATCTATTCCATTTTATTATTCCAAATGTTCCTTCAGATTGGATACTTCTATTCATGCAAAGCAATGCACCATGTATAGATTCTAGATTGCTTATAACTTCCTCATGCATTGAGGTTAATTCTCTATTTAAACTTATAGTTCTATTTTTAGTAGTTCTTTTGCAGTATTCGCTTCGGTAAGGGCACCCCTCACAATCCTCACATTCATAAAATTCTTCTGTTCTTCCATAGATGAACACTTTTTCTATGTCCTTTACCAGATACAAAAGTATTTGTATCAAGTCCAGTAGCCTTTTTATAATTGATAAGCATATCTTTGACATAATCCACAGCATATTCATCTCTTTTTTCAAGCTTTACCCCTAATAAATTAAGTACCTCATAATTCATTTCATCTATTAATATCGAAATTTTGTCAAATACCTTATCTCTATTTTTTATGCAGGAACGCTTCCATACCATCAAGTAAATACATAAATAGGATATCTGTTTTGCAGCCTTCCTCTACAAAATATGATTTTAGGTCAATGTGGTCCATTACATCACAGAAAGTATATACTGGATCAGAAGTATCAATTATTTTTTCAATTTCCAGTGGTAATGCTGATGTTGGTCCTATATATGCTTGTGTTGAAAAAAGCATACACTTACCTTTGTAATCCTTTGGTATATCTTTAATATACTTAAATAATATTTCTGGATACCTCTCCACATATACTGGTGCTCCTATAATTAATGCTTCATATTTTCCGCTGCAAATTTTGTATTTCCAGTTCCAGAAAAATAAATTATCCCCATCTTACTCATTTCTTCTCCCCCTCTTTAACACATTAATGACTTACATATCAAAAAATAGTTTATATATGTATATTGTTAAACAGCAATTTTAAAAACCTTTATAAATTGAATGTTGTATTTTCTGGTACTCCTGTAACTGATACATTATCCCCTTCATTAAGTGAATCTATAAATTTCATATCTTCATCACTTATGTTAAAATCAAATACTTCAAAGTTTTCTTTTATTCTTTCTTCCTTTGATGACTTTGGTATAGGAATTACACCTCTTTGTATATGCCATCTTAGTATTATTTGCGCAACTGTTTTATTATATTTTTCTGAGAGATTTAGCATATCTTCATTTTCAAATAGCTTTCCTCTCATTATAGGACTCCATGCCATAAGTTTAATGTTATTATCTTTACAGTACTCTATCATTTCATATTTATTATTTAAAGGATGTATTTCTATTTGATTTAGCATAGGCATAATCTCTGCTGTTTTCTTTAATTCTTCTAAATGACTTTTCTTAAAATTACATACTCCTATTGATTTAACCTTTCCTTTTTTATAAAGCTCTTCAAAAGCCCTCCAAGTATCTGCATTTAGTTTATTAGGCCAGTGAATTAGATATAAATCTATATAATCAAGCTGTAGATTATTTAGAGATTTATTAAAAGCCTCTAATGTTTTTTCATAACCGTGATCATCATTCCAAAGTTTAGTTACAACGAAAATTTCACTTCTATCTACTCCACTTTCCTTTATTCCTTTAGCTACTCCTTTTTCATTTCCATAAAAATAAGCTGTATCAATAAGTCTATATCCTAACCTTAATGCACATTTAACATTTTCAGCAGTTTCTTCATTACTTCCAGATTTATATGTACCAAAACCTATGGATGGTATTTTTACTCTATTGCTTAAAAGAATAAAGTCTTTCTTCATTTTATCATCTCCCTTAACTTTTTATATTTATCTTATAGTATCTTCTTACAATACTTTTTTCAATCAATATTATAGATATGTGCTATAATAATTATAAATTATTGGAGGTGTTTTTTTATGAAGGTATTTAAATATACATTCAGCTATAAACTTATTTGCTCCTTGCAGAGGCTATAAAAACAGCTATACTTTGTCTGGAGCCTAAATTTACAAGTTAGCTGATATAATTTAGGACTTATGACATCTGCTTTTTTATAATCTTTGCTTTATGAATATTATGAAAATAAGGAGTAAAGATATGAAATACAAAAAAGCATCTGATATATTACCTATAGAAATTATCGAGAAGATTCAAGAATATATAGATGGTGATTTCTTATACATCCCTAGAAAAGATATTAATCGTAAAAAATGGGGAGAAAAAAGCGGAATAAAAGAAACATTACAAAAAAGAAATAAAGAAATATATAAAAAATATATTTCTGGAGTTTCTATTAATAAACTTACTGAAGAATATTACTTATCTGATAAAAGTATTAGGAGAATTATAAAATTAGAAAAACATTAATGCTAATATTTAATACATAATTATTTATTAGCTTGAATCCTTTATATATTTTAACTAAGATAATTATTGTTATATAAATAAATTAGTGACAATAATTATCTTAGTTTTTATTACGAGGTGAAAAATTTTATGAATAGATTTATAAAAAAACATGAATTTAATTATATAAAAAAATGTCTATCTGAATTGAATGATGCTTTTATAAACTGTAAAGATTCAAATATTATTGCTGCAAGTAAGGCTTATATCCAAGACAAAATATGGAATAAATTTTCTTCTTTAAGTGATGAAGAAAAAGAACTTCTTAACATAGATAGTATCACTGAACCACTTCACATTACTAACTTTACTAAAAAAGTTTATAACTATGTTTATGGTATGGAATCTTTAACAACAACTCAAATAAATAAAATTTTTAAGAAAGAAAAAAAGCTTAAAGCACCTATATTAAATTATGAAGATAAAAAGTTAGTATATCTTGGTTGGATTGACCCTGCGATAAAAAAACTTCTTATAGTTTATAACTATAATGGAAAACCTCTTGGAATGGCATGTAGACTTTCAGAGAAAAATACTAATAACACTCACATTTGTGCTTTATGTAATCATATAGGTCCTCAAAGTGAAGTAAATTTTGTTTCTCCTATATGTAAAACATCTCGTACTGATCCTGATGCTTATAAATCTTTAGGATTTTATGTATGTATTGATAGTGAAAAATGTAATGAGCGAATAACATCAACTGAAAAGTTGGAGAAGATTATCAAAGAAGTTAATAATATAAAATAATATTAAACTCTATTATTAAGAGGTATCAAGTTAAAATTTACTTAATACCTCTTTAGATTTTTATATTCTATTTGGCTTAAATAATGTTAATATATAAGCAAGAATAGTAGATATGACTGCTGAAATTAAAATTGAAATCTTAGCTACATTTATTTCAATAGCTTCTCCTTCAAATGCAATCTCAGATATAAATAAAGACATGGTAAATCCTATACCTGCAATAACTGCCACTATAAGCATATCCATCCATGATGTTCCCTCTGGTTTATTTGCAATTTTAATAAGGTTTCCTATAAATCCAAATAGCATTATACCTAGAGGTTTTCCAACAACTAACCCAAAAATTATACCAAGCATAAGGGTATAATCTTGTGATAAATTCAAATTGCCACCTAGACTTATTCCTGTATTAGCAAAAGCAAATAGAGGTAAAATCACTAAATTTGTTACTCCTTCAAGAGAATGCTGCAACTTATGACTTAAATCTTTTTCTCTATTTTCTTCATCATATACTGGTATACAGAAAGCTAGAATAACTCCACTTAATGTTGCATGAAGTCCACTATAAAATACCGCAGCCCATAAAAATAATCCTAAAATCAGATATGTGTATAAATTATTTACTTTTTCAAATCTTCTAACAAGTAATAATAAAGCAATCAATATTACAGTAGCTACAATTCCTATCATTCTAATTTCATCTGTATAAAATAAAGCTATTATAACTATAGATAATAAGTCATCTACTACTGCTAAAGTTAACAGAAATAGCTTTAAGGAAGGATTTAATTTGTCCTTTAATATAGCAAAAATTCCAATAGCAAAAGCTATATCAGTAGATAAGGGAATCCCAACACCTATTTCAAAAAAACTTTTATAATTAAATAAGGTAAAAATTAATGCTGGAGCTACCATTCCTCCTATAGCTGTAATTACTGGGAAAGATGCCTGTTTAAAGCTTGATAACTTACCAAATACTATTTCTCTCTTTATTTCACATCCTACTACTAAAAAGAATATAGCCATTAAAAAGTCATTAATAAAAAAATGTATATTAAATTCTTCACCAAAACCAATATCATATAAAAAATAATTATAATAAGTTTTTAACGGTGTATTAGCTAAAATTAAAGATAACACTGTAACACATAATAATAGTATCCCCGGAAATGCTTCTGAGTCTTTTATACTTGTTCCTTTTTCTTTAGTATCTTCTTGCATAAAACTTCTCCTATCTTAAACTATATTTAAAAAGGTACTAAACACCTTAATGTCTAGCACCTCTCAATTTTTTACCAAGCTTCTACTAACATCATAAAACCTGGTATCCAAGCTGTAATTATACCTTCAAAGATAGCTAAGTATGGAACAAATTTTCCTAGATCCTTCTTTAATATAAGTTCTATGAAAGCTGTTAGCCAAAGTATTCCCCAAAGTATCCATATGATACCCATTCTCCAGTCTAAGTCATACGCCCAGCTTATATATGCACATGGAATTGTATTAATAGCTACAAATAAGCTATACCATCCATAAGGTCTCTTATCTAATTTGAAAATTCCATTAAAAGCTATAAATAGATATGTAAACCCAAATAATAATCCAGTTCCAACAGAATAATATTCTCCCATTATTGCTGAAATAACATCTAGTACTACAGCTAAACCTCCTGTGAAAATATTCATTACAGCCGCCGATTTTTCATCTACTCCATATAATCTTGATATTCCATTAAGAATTAACACTATTCCAACATATAATAAAACTATTCCTAACATATTTCTCACAACCTATTCTTATTAATATTTACGTATAGATAATTCTTTAGATCCTAGAAATTCTCTTCTTATATAGTTATGACATAAATCTATTGCTGAGGTTATATCTTGAGTTAAGTTTCCTAAAACTCTCAAAACAAATCCATCTGTTTCTATCTTAGATATTCCCCAGCATATATCTAAATCTAACTCTTTAAGAATATTTCTAAGCTTTTCAACTATGTCAGTAGTAATATCTTTTCTTATAACTATTAGTGTTCCAAAGTTTTCGTAGCCTTCAAAATATCCAAGGCCGGAAACATCATCTTCTTGTGGATTTACTAATAAATTATCTAGTAAAACAAGTTTATTTTCTAAATATATATTTGTTTTTAATTGGACTTTTTTATATTGAAACTTTAAACCATCTGCTGACCATCCTGATGTAATTCCATCTGTATATATTAAAGTTGAATTTTTATCCATATATATAGTATTTTCCTGCTTATACTCAGCATCCTTATATAAAATAACATTATCTGTAACATACTCTAAAACACTGTTATCTTCTAGTTTTATGTGAGTTTCTTGACTTATATTATCTCCGTTCTCACATTTATATACCTTCGTTGAAGCTTGAGTTGTAATTATGGCTCTGCAATCTCTTTTCATATCTATTTTAAAAATATAATTTTCGCCTTCTACATATCCGCCGCCAAGTCCAACTATAAAGTATGCTGAAATCTTTTCACTATCAAGATGCATTCTCGGTGATATCTTAATAAGTCCACCAAAGGATTTTTTTGTGATAACAGTCTCATTATTAATATTTTCTAATGTAATATCGAACTGTCCTTGATACTTTTTACTCATATTACTTAATTCCCTCTAATAAACAGTTCTTTTTAATCCAATCTAAAACTTCTTCTATTCCTTCATCCTTTTTTAAATTAGTAAACAAAAATGTCTTTTCTTTTCTAAAAACTAAGGTATCTCTTCTCATCACCTCAAGATCTGCTCCTACATATGGTGCTAAATCAGTTTTATTTATAATAAACAGATCACTCTTTATCATTCCCTGACCTGCTTTTCTTGGAATCTTTTCTCCTTGAGCAACATCTATAATATAAATTGAAAAATCAACTAAATCAGGGCTGAAGGTTGCTGCTAAATTATCTCCGCCGCTTTCTACAAATATAATATCTAAATCGTCAAACCTATTTTTTAATTCTTCTAGTGCAGCGAAGTTCATAGATGCATCTTCTCTTATTGCTGTATGAGGACATCCTCCTGTTTCTACTCCAATAACCCTATCCTCACTTAATACAGAGTTTTTAACTAAAAATTTTGCATCTTCTTTTGTATAAATATCATTAGTTATAACAGCACAGCTGTACTCATCTTTTACTGCTCTAGTAACTCTTTCTATTAGCAGTGTTTTTCCGCTTCCAACTGGTCCTCCAACGCCTATAATTACTGGTTTCAATCATATCACCCTTTCATAAATCAACTTACTTTTTACTTTTTACTTTTTACTTTTACCTAAGACATAAATAACCTAAATTCTAAAGTTTCATGATTAATTTGAGACATTTCTATACCTGGACTGCTAGCTCCAAATTCATCTATACTCATTTTCTCTATCTTTTTATATAGATTTGAAAATTCTTCACTTACCTCTTTTACAAGAAGCTGACCATCTTTCTGACCTAAAGGTACAGCCCTTACTGCATTTTGAATAAGTGTAGACATTGTACTATACATATGAAAACCTATAGCTTCTTCTTTTGTAAAATTCAAAGTATACATAAGCATTCCAAAAACTATTGCCGGATGCCCAAATGCTTCTTTACTTCTTATTTTTCCTTTATACGTCTCTAAGAACTCGCTTTTATATAAAGTCTGAAATAAATCAATCATTCTTCCTGCTACAAGCTTTGATCCGTCCCTGCTTTCCTTTGCTACACATTGAACAGTTATCATCCTATCTAAAGTTAATATAGATTCAAAGTCCTCTTTATCTAGATAATCATAAAGCAGTCTTATAGCTAAGCCGTCGCTATAAATAAATACATTATTAAGAAAAACCTTTATATACTGCCTTACTGTTTTAGCATCGTTAATTCTATAATCTCTTAAGTATGTTTCCATTCCATAGGAATGATTAAATGATCCTATAGGAAAATTGGAATCACAGATTTGAATTACTCTTAATGTATCTAAAATTCTCTTCTCTTCATCATCAATGTGTATGTGCGAATTCAACATGTCTAAATGCCTTTTTTAACTTAATATTTTTTCTGCAGTAATTAACTTTTTGCCTCTTTAATTCTTCTTCAACCAGCCTGTCATATTGTATTATCATTTCTCCGTTTTCAAATTGCGCTGGGAGATGCCTATTACCAAGAGAATGAGCTATTTTTCCCATTTCTGTTAAGTCGCCAGGTGTAATAACCAAAACATCATCATTCTCGCTTCTAACTATAATAAGCTTTTTATCCTCATTATAAAGAATATCTCCGTCTTTTAACTTTTCATTTCCTTCAAGTGAAATTCCATATTCACGTTTATGGTCTGAATTTACCCTTAGAATTCTTTTTAACATATCATCACTGCTTAGATATATTTTTTCTACATGATATTCTTCAATATTATTTATGTCTTCTACATTTCCAAGTATTTTATTAAAAAGCATACCCTCTTCATCCTTTCTCTAGAATAAGAAGTATCTTTGAGCTAATGGTGCTTCTTCTAATGGCTCACAATCGATAACTTCACCATCAACTGTTACCTTATAAGTTTCAGGATCTACTCCTAATTTTGGTGTTGCATCATTTAAAATCATATCTTTCTTAGTTAAGTTTCTAATACCATATACAGGTAGAATTAACTTTTCAAGACCTAATTCTTCTTTAATTCCATGTTCATAAGCATATGTAGAAACGAAAGTTGCACATGTAGGATATTTAGCTTTTCCTAGTGCTCCAAAACAATCTCTATAAATTTGTGGCTGACATGTTGGAATAGATGCATTAGCTTCACCTATAATTGCTCTATTTACCATACCACCTTTAATTACTGTAAATGGCTTAATTCCGAAAAATGCTGGTTCCCATAATACTAAATCAGCCATTTTTCCTACTTCAATTGATCCTACATAATCAGAAATTCCTTGAGCTATTGCTGGGTTAATTGTATATTTAGCAATATATCTTCTTACTCTATAGTTATCATTTTCTTCACAGTCTTCAGGTAATTTTCCTCTTTGAACCTTCATCTTACTTGCAGTCTGCCAAGTTCTAGCTACAACTTCTCCGATTCTTCCCATAGCCATAGTATCTGAACTCATGATACTAAATACTCCCATATCTTGAAGTATATCTTCTGCTGCAATTGTTTGATGTCTAATTCTTGAATCTGCAAATGCTATATCTTCTGGAACCTTTGGATCAAGATGGTGGCATACCATTAACATGTCTAAGTGTTCAGCTATTGTATTAACTGTAAATGGTTTTGTTGGGTTAGTTGATGCAGGTAATACATTAAGTTGAGATGCAATTTTTAATAAGTCAGGAGCATGGCCTCCACCAGCACCTTCTGTATGGAATGTATGGATAGTTCTTCCTGCAATTGCTTCAATTGTATGTTCAACAAAGCCGCCTTCATTTAATGTATCTGTATGAATACCAACTTGAACATCATATTTATCAGCAGTTTTTAAAGAATAATCAATTGCTGATCTTGTAGCTCCCCAGTCTTCATGAACCTTTAATCCAATAGCACCTGCTTCAATTTGCTCAGCAGTTACCTTTTCATTAGCTCCACTTCCTTTTCCAAGGAATCCAATATTAATAGGAAAACTTTCAGCACTTTCAATCATTCTATGAATGTTCCATGCTCCAGGAGTGGATGTAACAGCATTAGTTCCATCAACAGGGCCAGTTCCTCCACCAACAATTGTTGTTATTCCACCTTCAAGAGCAACCTTAACAAGACCTGGACTTATATAATGAACATGAGTGTCTATTCCACCAGCTGTAAGGATTCTTCCTTCTCCTGCTAATGCTTCTGTACTAGGTCCTACTATGAAGTCTATATCATCCATAGTATAAGGATTTCCCCCTTTACCTATAGCAACTATCATTCCATCTTTAATACCTACGTCAGCTTTATATATTCCTGTATAATCAACTATGGTAGCTCCAGTTATAATTAAATCCACAACTCTTGGATTATCTCTGCTTTCAATGGCATTTTGCCCCATACCATCTCTTAAAACTTTTCCTCCTCCAAATTTTGCTTCATCACCATAACCTGTATAGTCTTTTTCAATTTCAATAAGAAGCTCAGTGTCCCCAAGTCTTATCTTATCACCTTCAGTTGGCCCAAATAGCTCCACATAACGATGTTTATCTATTTCAAAACTCATTACTCTTTTACACCTCTTCCATCTAAGAATCCATCAACTAAATTCCTTATTCCATATACTCTTCTGGTACCGCCTATATCAATTAAATCTACTACTTTCTTATCTCCAGGTTCAAATCTTACTGCTGTTCCTGAAGGAATATCTAATCTCTTTCCATAAGCTTTATCTCTATCAAATTGTAAGAAATCATTTACTTCATAAAAATGATAGTGAGAACCTATTTGAACAGGTCTATCACCTGTATTTACAACTTCCATCTTAATAGCTTCTTTGCCTTTGTTGTATTCAATAGTTCCTTCCTTTACAATTATTTCACCAGGTGTCATAAACTTTTCTCTCCTTTCTTATTGTATTGGGTTATGAACTGTTACAAGTTTAGTTCCATCAGGGAATGTCGCTTCAACTTGAACTACATCAACCATATCTGCAATTCCATCCATAACATCATTTTTGCTTAGAATCTTAGTTCCAGATTCCATTAACTCTTCAACTCTTTTACCTTCTCTTGCACCTTCTAATAATTCATCAGTAATGATTGCAACAGATTCAGGATAGTTTAGTTTTAAACCTTTAGCTTTTCTTTTTCTAGCAATATCAGCTGCAACAACAACCATAAGTTTTTCTTTTTCTCTTTCTGTTAAAAACAATTGTTTTTCCTCCTCTGCCAATATTTATTTGTTCGCCAAATATAACTTAGTTTTTGCAATAATGATTAATTTATTCATATAAACTTAAACTTCTATTTTTTGTTAACAATATGATATAATCCTATTAACTAATTACATTTTAAGGAAGTGCATTTATGAATAAAGAAATAGAAGCTAAAACACTGCTTTCTAACAACAAAAGTCCTATGGGCTGGTTTGGCACTCACTATCTTTTTAATATTTACAGAGGATGTGAACACCATTGCATATACTGTGATTCCAGGAGTCTATGCTATAGAATTGATAACTTTGATGAACTTATAGTCAAAAAAAATGCCCCTGAACTTCTTAACAAAGAATTAAAGAGAAAAAGAAAAAAAGGCACAATAGGAACTGGTTCTATGAGTGATCCTTATACAAAATCAGAAAAAGATTATTTATTAACAAGAAAATGCTTAGAGGTTATTTCAGATTGCAATTATCCAGTACATATTACTACCAAGAGTAACTTAATACTGCGAGACCTGGATATACTGCAAGAAATAAATAAAACCTACGCCTCAACAGCCATAACAATTACAACATCAGATGACCATCTAGCTAGAATAATAGAACCATCTGCACCATCTTCAACAGAAAGATTCAAGGCCCTTGGAATTCTATCAACCTTAGGTATATGTACAAGCATAACCATGATGCCTATACTGCCTTTCTTAGAAGACACAGAAAAAAATATTTTAGATATTGTAAACAAAGCAGATTACTATGGAGTTAAACATATAGTTCCATGGATAGGAATGAGCCTTAGAGACAGACAAAGAGATTACTACTATAAAGCATTAGATAAAAACTTCCCTGGACTTAGAGCAAAATATGAAAAGAGATATGGTGATAGATATACCTGCAGCTCTCCTAATGCAAAAAAACTATACTCAATACTATCAGAAGCCTGTAGTAAATATAATATATCTATGAAAATGCCTTACTACGAAGAAAAAATAACTGCTGTACAGTTAGATATGCTAAATAAAATATAATACAAAAAGGCGAGAAATCATTCTAGGCAACAAGTTGCAGTGAAATATGGCTGAAGCCATGTGAAATTGAAGCAAGCTTCAGTGAAATTAGAGCTAAAGCTCTAGTGAAGAGTTGATTTGGTCTATATCCATAACTTGATGGATGAAAAGTCTTTTCAAATATAGGTTCAATAATATTTCTTACAGCCTGT
>CAKVFO010000052.1 GCA_934746785.1 uncultured Clostridium sp.
GTATGTAGATTCTTTATCTTATGATATTGATAAAAATGCAAAGTATATTTTTACAAGAACCTCTAAGAGGAAAAGATGGTTTTTAAGTGAGTTGTTAAAAATTTTCAAAGAGTTGATATTAGTTGATATTATTCTTTTTATAATTGCATTTATAATTTTTTATATATTAGGATATAGGATTGTAAGTTTTCTGGAATTTATAAAGGTTGTTAGTAAATTACTAATATTGCTAGTATTAACCCATTACATATTGATTATTATAGCAAATTTAATAAGTATAAAAGCTAGTCCTCAATATGGATATATAATTAGTAACTTAATGTATATAGTAAGTATACTTAACATTTATTATCTATCTTTTAAAAATTTTTTTGCATTAAAGTATATTCCATTTATTCAACATATTATTACTATTCAAAATAATGAATGTATAAGGAGAGACATATTATATTTTTCTAGATATATTAATGGATATAGTTTTGGTGATGCTATTATATATGATTTAATTCTTTTAATAATTGTAATATCAATTGGAATAAGAACTATTAGTAAATTGGAATTTTATTAGGGGGAATAGTTATGAGCTACATAGAAATAAAGGGGCTTACAAAGATAATTAAAGGAAATACAGTTTTAGATAATATAAATTTAAATATAGAAAAGGGAAAGATTTATGGATTTGTAGGTAGAAATGGTTCTGGAAAAACAATGTTATTTAGAGCTATTTGTGGATTGATAAGACCTACTGAAGGTGAAGTAATAATTGATAATAAGGTAATTACAAAGGATATTGATTTTCCTGAATCATGTGGGGTTATTCTTGAAACACCAGGATTCTGGGAAGAATTAACTGGAATGCAATGTTTAAAACGTATAGCTAGTATAAAATCAATAATTAATGAAGAGGATATATGTAAATGGATGAGTAGATTAGGGCTAGATCCACAGGATAAAAGAACCTTTAGAAAGTATTCTTTAGGAATGAAACAGAAATTAGCATTAGTACAAGCTTTAATGGAGACTCCTGATTTAATTATTCTTGATGAACCTACTAATGCACTAGATGAAGAAAGTGTTAATAAACTTAGAGATATTTTGAAAGAGTTGAAGGAAAATGGCAGTACAATATTGATGGCTAGTCATAATAGAAGTGATATTGAATTACTTAGTGATGAAATCTTAAAAATAGATTTAGGAAAGATAAAAGAGGAATAGTTATGAATATAAGTAATAAAGTATTTTTTACAATAATAATATCAGTAATTTCTATAAGTATTGCATTTGGATTGGTTGTAAGGGGTTCTATTAAAGAATATAAATATAATGATATTTTTGATAATTCAAAAAGTTATTCTTATTATCCTTATGATTCAGTTGAATATAGCAATGGTACTTATATAGATATAGATAAAATTGAAGATATAGATTCAAGCTATAAGTACATAATTAAAGGAAAAAGCTTAAAACAAAGAAGAGTTTTAGACGGAGCTGTATTAACAGAAATTCAAGTTTGTGATGTATTAAAGGGAGATATCTCTAGCGATAGGATAGAAATATATGAACCCATGACAGTAAAAGGAGAATTTTTATCTACCTTTGATGGTTATAACTTTATTAAAGATGAAAAGGAGTATATTTTTTGTTTAACTGATTTGAAAGATGGAGTTAAAAACATTTCTGAAGATAATATAAAGATATATAATTATGCAACACCTTTTTATGGAAAGTTTCCAATTGAATATGAAGAAAGTGAGTTTAAAGTATATATTAAAGATGATAAAGCTCCAGCACGAATGTATAATGAATTTGAAGGTGTTGAACAAGTATTTTCATCTGAAAATAGGAAACAATTATATTTTAAAGAGTATAACAGATTAATTAAAATGTTTTCTTAAAGGTAATTAAGAAGTTTAGTATTTAATATAAAGTTTAAAAATGAGGTATAGAATATAATGATTCTATGCCTCATTTTTTCTGTAGATTAGTGTAAGAGCTCTTTCTTAATATAAATTATAACTTTATATATAATTGATTTTCTTCTTGGGATTCTGTCATTAGTCCAATAGTATCAGAATCTTTAGCACATTCAAAAAGAAAATCACTTAATTCTTCGCGTATCTCTTCATCAAGTCTGTTCCACTCAAAAGGTCTAAATAAGTCCTTTATAGTGAATTCTTCTCCAGGAAGTAAATCATTTAAAGCAGATTTTACTACCACAAATAAATAATCCATTGATGTAAAGTTATCTATAATCATTTTTTAATATCCTCCTCATAAATTTAACCCTTTAAAATCCATATATCGAAGATAAATATAACATGATTTTTATAAGATGTAAATGCAAGAAAGGATTATTGGATAAATAATTTTAAATAACTACTAGATATATTTACAAGCTTTATACCATAGTGAAAAATGATAGAAAAATATATAAGGGAGATAAAGGATGGAGAGGAATAAAGATACAATATTAATATCATGCAGCTGTAGCTAGTAATTATAGGATAATAGTATATGGGGAAATTACATCTTTATTAGATGATGGAGTATTTCAATTTAATGTAGACTCATGGTATCCTGCAAATAAGTTTTTGCCTATTAAATATACAAAGACTTGGACAGATACAATGGAAAATAAAATATGTCCAAAATGTAAGTCTGAGAATGTTGCTCGCCTTTTTAGGAGTAAATACTCTTTTATTCTTGAGAACCTTAGAGTAATAGAGTATTTACTCTTAAGAACTTTAGAGTAAAAGAATATCCAATATATAGTTAAGGTATAAATGTTATAAATAGCTATGTAAGTGATGAATTTCTATTTTGTTTCTGATGGTTTGCAAATTATTTAGATATGTTAGGATTAGATGAAAAGGTAGAGATTATTCCATACTATTATGGTACATATACCTGTATAAACTATGGAAAAGTACATACAGTTAAAAGTGCATTAAATGATTATTTCATAGAATAAAATAAGGAATTTAAACTAAGAAAAATATTTTAGAAAAGGAGGGAGAAATGAAAAATAACAAAGCAATATACATTTTATACGTCATAATAATACTTGAACTTATAGGCTTTTTCTTCAGTATCAGTGAGCGTGGAGTTAAAATCTTTGCTTATTATACTCAGATATCAAATATCATTACAATATTTGTCTTAGCACCAAGTGGAGAATGTTCACTAGGAAAGCTGTTATTTTCACCACTAGAGAATGGGTTATATCACCATTTGCTTTGCCCCTTATTATCCATTACTTCATATGTTACATTTGAGGCACATATGGGTGATAAAAAAGGAATATTCATTCCAGTTGCAGCTACTATTTTATATGGAACGACTTTGGTTATATTGAATATTACACATTTGTTTTATGGACCATATCCTTTTTTTAAGGTGTATGAGCAGACAGTTGGTACAAGCATAGCTTGGTTTAGTGCAATAATTCTTGGTGTGTCATTAATATCACTATTAATGCAGAGAATAAGTAATAAGAAATCTCATATCCAATAATATTTCAGGAGGGAAAAAATGATTAATGTACTTTTTATCTGCCACGGCAACATATGCAGATCACCTATGGCAGAGTTTGTGTTTAAGGAAATTGTAAAGAAGAAAGGATTACAAAATAAGTTTTATATAGCATCAGCAGCAACATCAACTGAGGAAATAGGAAATCCAGTTTATCCACCTGCAAAAAGAAAGCTGGCAGAACATAATATTTCTTGTAAGGGAAAACAGGCTGTACAGGTTACAAAGGATGATTATGATAAATATGATTATCTTATTGTTATGGAAGATTATAATATAAGAAATTTAATGAGGATAATTAAGAAGGATAGTGATAATAAGGTTTATAAGCTGTTGGATTTTACTGATAATCCTAAGGATATTGATGATCCATGGTACTCTGGAGATTTTGAAACTACTTATAGAGAAATAGTTAAAGGGTGCAATGGACTTCTAAAATCTATTATAGAGAAGTAGAATGCAGAAGTGAGTGGACTTGGGGATGGGAGTGTATTTTGCTTGAGGGATTATCTCGAATCAAGGTCTTTCTAGAATGCAGGAATGCAGAAGCAAGTGTATTTGGGGATGGGGGTATATTTCCCTTGAGAGTATATCTGTAATTAAGGTCGCAACAGAATGTAGGAATGAAGGAACAAATTCTAAATCGCAGGCTCTTAGAATTTGGAATATATATTTTAATTACAAGTTTATTTTAGGGGTGATTGTTTGCCCTTATCATTATAAATATAAATTGATTAGGAGTGGGGAGTTTAAAAAAAGATTTACTTAAGATTATGTCAGGTCTTATTATACTGACAACATTATTATGTGGATGCAGTACTGATAAAAAGGTTACTACTAAAAATCAAGAGGTGACACAAGAAGTAAAAACTGAGAGACCTAGTGAATATAGTGAAGATGATAAGCCATGGGGAGACTATAATTATAAAAACATTGGAGTTATTTCAAATTTAAAAGAAAATTTAGATGATAATTATGTTTTAGCTGACTTTACTGTGGATGGTAAGAGTGTTAAGGATAAAGTTAAGATATATGGAACTGATATTGATAAGTCTAAGTATGAAGGTAAAAAGGTATTTGTACTTGGAGTTAAGGATAGTAAAGCAGATAAGAATAATATTTTGATTAAGTACTATAAAGATATTAAGTTTGTTGATGAGGGATTACTTAATTCAATAAGTGCTTTAGATTCAATTGATAATGCTGCTGCTTTAGAACAAGTTAAAAATAATATTTCAGCTATAAATGATGAAGATTATAAGTCTTATGTTAATGAACTTTACAATTCTAAAGTAGGTGAATTAAATAATAAGAAGCAGGAAGAAGAAAGAATTAGACAGGAAGCAGAGGCTAAGGCTGCTGAAGAAAGAGCAGCACAGGAAAGGGCAGCTCAAGAAAGAGCAAGGCAAGAGCAGCAAAGACAACAACAGCAACAGGCAGCATCAAGTGCTTCACAGCCAAATAGCGAAACTGTTTATGTAGCTTCTTCTGGTAATGGGGAGTGTTACCACAGGGATGCTTATTGCAGCAGGATGAATGGACGTGTAAATAGCATGAGCAGGGGAGAAGCTGAAGAAAGAGGTTTTAGAGCTTGTAAGAAGTGCTATTAAAGTGGTTTTGATGAAGGAATGTAGAAGGGAATGTACTTGGGGGTGGAAGTGTATTTTCCTTGAGTGATTATCTCGAATTAAAGACTTTCCAGAATGCAGGAATGCAGAAGCGAGTATACTTGGGGATGAAGGTATATCGTTCTTGAGAGTATATTTGTAATATTAGTTTTATTAGAATGCAGGAATGAAGAAACAAAATTCTAAATCGTTCCTCTTAGAATTTAAAATGAATATATATTTTAATTACAAATTTTTTTGCTGAACCTTAGGTTCAGCTTTTTTTATATTCAAAGAAACTCTGCAAGAGTTTCAACCTTCATTCCTGCATTCTAAATATACTTTCAAAATAGAAAAACTCTCAAGAAAAATATACTAGCATTAAAAGAAAGACTTGCGTCTGCATTCTAAGTCCACTCTCAATACAGAAAAACTCCCAAGAAAAATATACTTGCTTTAAAGGAACGTCTTGCTTCTGCATTCTAAATACACATTCAATACAGAAAAACTCTCAAGTGAAATATACTAGCCTTAAAAGAAAATCTCACTTCTACATTCTAAAATTTGACATGGAAAATCTTTGGTTATATAATTAGTTAGGTATCTAACTAATAAAAAAGGAGGAGAGATGAAAAAAGAAATACATATAGGCCAAAAAGTTGTCTGCCTAGCAAAACAGGTAGATAGAGCTATCGGTAAAGAAACAAGTCAATATGGAATAAGCAGCATTCAAGGAAAAGTAATTGGCTACCTATTTCGTGAAACTAAAAAAAAGAAAAAAGAAATTTATCAAAAAGATATAGAAGAATCCTTTGGAATAAGAAGATCTTCAGTAAGCAGTGTTCTTGATAAACTAGAAAAAAACGGCTTTATTATGAGAAAAAGCTGCACAAGAGATGCTAGGCTTAAAAGAATAGAGTTAACTGAAGAGGGAATGAAGATGAGAAATCTTATTTATGGTTCTATAACAAAGGTTGAAGACAAACTGCATAATTCGCTGAGTGATGCAGAGCTAAATTTCTTTTTAGATATTTTAAATAGGTTATCAAAAGAGATTGATGACTAACTTTTAACGTATATGAAATTTAAACTTTTTTACAAGTAACTACTGATTGTAAGTTTTTCTGTTATTTAAGTTCTTCAATACGTTAAAAATAATTTATGTATTATTAGTTAGAAAGCTAACAAAGAAGGGGGTATATTATGATAAGAAAAATATCACAATATATAGGCGAATACAAAAAAGATACTATCTTAACGCCTGTCTTAATAGCATTAGAAGTATTTACAGAAGTTATTATACCAATTCTTATGGCAAAAATCATTGATGTTGGTGTAGCAGAAGGAGATATAAGCTATGTTAGTAAGATAGGTATTATTATGCTTTTATTTTCTTTTGCATCCTTAGCCTTTGGTGTATGGGCTGGGGTAACTGGGGCAAGGGCTTCAGCTGGGTTTGCTAAGAATTTAAGAAGGGAAATGTATTATAGAATACAGGATTATTCCTTCTCAAATATAGATAAGTACTCAACTGCAGGACTTATTACAAGACTTACAACAGATGTAACCAATGTTCAAAATGCTTTTCAGATGATTATAAGAGGATTTGCAAGAGCGCCAATTATGCTTTTCTCTGCAATATTTATGTGCTTTTATATTAATGCAAAGATGGCTTTAATCTTTGTAGCAGCTATTATTTTCTTAAGTTTTGCTCTTTATTATTTTATGACAAAGGCACATCCTTATTTTAAAAGTGTTTTTGAAAAATATGATGAGTTAAATGCAAGTGTACAAGAAAACTTAAATGCCATAAGAGTTGTTAAGGCTTATGTTCGTGAAGATCATGAAATTAAAAAGTTCCATGGTGCATCTAAAGTAGTTTATGACTTCTTTTTAAAGGCAGAAAAAATCATTATAGGTAACATGCCTTTAATGCAGTTTACAATGTATTCATGTATTATGCTTTTATCTTGGTTTGGAGCTAAGATGATTGTTTCAGATGAAATGACAACTGGAGAACTTATGAGTCTTTTCACTTATACAACTAATATTTTAATGAGTCTTATGATTATTTCAATGATGATGGTTATGATTATAATGGCTAAGTCTTCTGGGGAAAGAATTATTGAGGTAATAGAAGAAAAAAGTGACCTTACAAATTCAGAAAATCCAGTTATGGAAGTTAAAAATGGTAACATTAAATTTGACCATGTTAACTTTAGCTATTCTAAGGATATGGATAAGCTAAACCTTATTGATGTAGACCTTGAAATTAAGTCAGGGGAAACTGTAGGAATTATAGGGGGAACAGGTAGCGCTAAGTCAAGCCTTGTTCAGCTTATTCCAAGACTTTATGATGTTACTTCAGGTAGAGTTTTAGTAGGAGATACTGATGTTAGGGATATAGATATTGAAACTTTAAGAAATGAGGTTTCTATGGTGCTTCAAAAGAATGTCCTATTCTCAGGTACTATAAAAGAAAACTTAAGATGGGGTAATAAAGAAGCTACTGACGAAGAAATTATAAAGGCTTGTAAATCTGCACAAGCTGATGAGTTTATAGAAAAGTTCCCTGATAAATATGATACCTTTATTGAACAGGGAGGAAGCAATGTTTCAGGAGGTCAAAAGCAAAGATTATGTATTGCTAGAGCTCTTCTTAAGAAACCTAAGATTCTTATTTTAGATGATTCAACTAGTGCTGTTGATACAAAAACTGATGCACTAATTAGAAAAGCCTTTAAGGAAGATATTCCTGATACTACTAAGATTATTATAGCTCAGCGTATTTCATCAGTAAAAGAATCAGACAAGATTATTGTATTAAATGATGGTAAAATTGATGGCTTTGGAAGTCATGAAGAACTTCTAAGAACTAATGATATATATAAGGAAGTTTACTATTCACAAGAAAAGGGGGCTGAAGATAATGAGTGCAGCAAAGCAAATGCCTAAAGGACCAAAGGGCAGAGCTCCAATTAAAACCTTCAAATTTAATGAATCTAAAGGTACTATTAAAAGACTTTTAAGTTATGTTCTTGGTGCCTATAAGAAACAGCTGATTTTTGTATTTATCTGTATAATTATTAGTGCTCTTGCTAATGTAATTGGAACTTTGTTTTTAAAGAGTCTTGTAGATGATTATATAGTACCTATGACAGCACAGGTTAATCCTGACTTTGGACCTTTAATTAAAGCACTTTTATATATGGCTATTATATACCTGATTGGTGTAGGTTCAGCTTATGCCTTTAGTTATACTATGATTTTTGTATGCCAGGGTTCTTTAAAGAAAATAAGAGATGATATGTTTGAACATATGGAAAAGCTTCCTATAAAGTACTTTGATACCAATGCTCATGGAGATATAATGAGTATTTATACTAACGATACAGATGCTTTAAGACAGATGATAAGCCAGAGTTTACCTCAGCTTTTCTCAGGTATAATAACTGTTATTGGTGTATTTATATCAATGATTTTTTTAAGTGTTCCTTTAACTATTGTTGAAGTATTAATGATTTACCTTATATCTAAGATTACAAAATACCTTGCAGGAAAAAGTGGTAAGTACTTTGGTGAGCAGCAAAGGGATTTAGGTAAGCTTAATGGTTTTATTGAAGAAATGATTCAAGGGCAAAAGGTAGTTAAGGTATTTTGTCATGAAGATGAAGCTAAAGATGGTTTTGATAAAGTTAATGAAACTTTATATAGCAGTGCAGATAATGCCAATAAATATGCTAATATTTTAATGCCTATTATGGGTAACTTAGGTTACATTAACTATGTTTTAATTGCAGTTTTTGGTTCATACCTTGCAATTCACAATTTTGCAGGTTTTACTTTAGGATGTATAGCATCTTTCTTACAGCTTACAAGAACTTTCTCTCAAACAGTAAATCAGATTTCACAACAGCTTAACTTCGTAGTTATGGCTCTTGCAGGTGCTGAAAGAATCTTTAAACTTCTTGATGAAGAAGTAGAAACTGACGAAGGCTATGTTACTTTAGTTAATGCTGAAATTGATGAGGAAGGGAATATTAAAGAAGTTCCTGACCACACAGGGGTATGGGCTTGGAAACATCCTCATGAAGATGGAAGCTTAACTTATACGAAGATGCAGGGAATAGTAGTTTTTGATGATGTAGACTTTGGTTACAATGATGAAAAGATTGTTCTTCATAATATTAAGATGACAGCTAATGAAGGTGAAAAGATAGCCTTTGTTGGTGCAACTGGAGCTGGTAAAACTACTATTACAAATCTTATTAACAGATTTTATGATATTCAAGATGGTAAGATAAGATATGATGGAATTAATATAAATAAGATTAAGAAATCAGATCTTAGAAGATCACTGGGAATAGTTCTTCAAGATACTCATCTATTTACAGGAACTATTGCTGATAATATAAGATATGGTAAACTTGATGCTACAGATGAAGAAGTAATTAAGGCTGCTAAACTTGCTAATGCAGACCTTTTTATAAAGCATCTGCCTAAGGGTTATGACACAATGATTACTGGAGATGGAGCTAATCTTTCACAAGGACAAAGACAGCTTTTAGCTATAGCAAGAGCAGCCATTGCAGATCCACCTGTTTTAATACTTGATGAAGCTACTTCAAGTATTGATACTAGGACAGAAGCTATTGTTCAAGAAGGTATGGATAAACTTATGGAGGGTAGAACTGTTTTTGTTATTGCCCATAGACTTTCTACTGTTAAGAACTCTGATGTTATCATGGTTCTTGAGGATGGAAGAATTATTGAAAGAGGAAGTCATGATTCATTAATTGAAGAAAAGGGTAAATACTATCAATTATATACTGGAGCTTTTGAATTAAGTTAATTTAAGAATGCAGACGTGAGTGTATTTGGGAATGAGAGTATATCTTCCTTGGGAGTATATTTGTAATGTGAGATTTTTTAGAATGCAGGAATGAAGGAACAAAATTCTAAATCGTACCTCTTAGAATTTGGAATGAATATATATTTTAATTACAAATTTTTAAAGGCTGAACCTAAGGTTCAACCTTCATTCTAAGTATACTTTCAAATACAGATACAGAATCAAGGAAAGTACACTATCTTTAAAAGAAAGTCTAACTATTGCATTCTAAATACATTATATACAGAACTTGAAAAATATGATTATTACAGGTAATCTTAGATTTAACAGGAATAAATTAAGAAAGAAGATGGTTTTTGTGTATAAAGGTATATTATCACCTATAAAAATAGGAAATTTAGAATTGAAAAATAGAATAGTTTTTGCTCCAACTTCAATGGGCCTGAATATGGAAGAGTATTTTTCTAGGATAAGAGAACTAGCAAAGGGAGGAGTATCACTGATTATAATAGGAGATATTCCAGTAAAGGAGTCTGTACTTAAAAGTTTATATACAGAAGAAGGATTTAAATTTTTTTCTAAGGTTTGTTCAATAGCTCATGAATATGACTCTAAGGTATCAGCACAATTATATCTTGATGAAATGTCCGTTAATGTTATAAGGGAATCAGCCATGGATTATTTTAATAAAACTAAATCCTTAAGTGCTATGATGAACTTTATGTTTCCTATGATTAAGGAGTGTTTGAAGGACTTGCCTATAGGTGAAATTGAAGATATGATTAAAAGCTTTGGGAAAGCAGCAAAACTTGCTAAAAAAGCTGGATTTGATATGATTCAGATTTTAGGGGATAGATTATGTGGAAGTTTTAGTTCTTCTATTTATAATATAAGAGAAGATGAGTATGGAGGAACTACAGAGAAAAGAGCTGCTTTTTCAGTGGAAGTTGTAAGAGAAGTTGTTAAAAGTGTAGGGGACATGCCTATAGATTTTAAACTTCCAGTAAGAGAGGAAAATCCCCACTATGGTAATGGAGGCTTTTTGATGGAAGAGCTTAAAACAGTTATACCAATGTTAGAGAAGGCAGGAGTTAATAGTTTTCATGTATCATTAGCTAATCATTCTGCGTTGAAAAATACTATTCCACCACATAATCATGAATATTTTAAAGAGGAAGGATGTTTTCTTAAATATTGCGATGAAGTAAGAAAATACACTAAATTACCTGTTTGTGGAGTAGGTGCATTAATAAATCCTGACTTTATTGAAGAACAATTAATATCAGGAAGAATAGATTTAGCAGCCATGAGCAGAGAATTAATAGCAGATCCACAATGGGTTAATAAGGTTAAAAGTGGACAAATTAAAGATATTAAAAAGTGTATAAGATGTAATAAGGGATGTGTAGGGGGACTTATTGAGAGAAAAGGTGTCCATTGTATAATTAGTACATAAAGAGCTGGATATTACTGATGTCTAGCTTTTTAAATTATTATTATATTGATTACTATCTATGTATTAGTTATAATATTCATATCGAAAAAAATAGATGTGAGGTATTTGAATGGAAGAAAAACATAAGAGTAATGCAAGGGTTTTTAAAGCTTTTTGTGATGAAAAACGTTTGGCTGTCTTAGAAATGCTTCAGGATGGAGAAAAGTGTGCATGTCATTTATTAGACAAGTTAAATATAGGACAATCTACCTTGTCTCATCATATGAAAATTCTTTGTGATTCTGGAATTGTTAAATCACGTAAAGAAGGAAAGTGGACATTTTATTCTATAAATGAAGATGGAGTAGAAATAGCAGAAGTATTATTAAGAGAAATAACCAAAATTAAACAAACTAAGGAGAAAATAATTATGAAGAAAAAAGTTGCTTTTATTTGTGTACATAATTCATGCAGGTCTCAGATGGCTGAAGCTTTAGGGAAACTTTATGGCAGTGAAGTTTTTGAAAGCTATTCAGCAGGAACTGAAGTGAAACCTGAAATTAATCAGGATGCAGTAAAGGTTATTAAGGATTTATATAATATTGATATGAATGAAAGTCAAAAGTCTAAGCTGCTTAAGGATATACCACCAGTTGATATAGTTATAAAAATGGGGTGTAATGTTGTATGTCCTTATTTACCTGGAAAGCATATTGAAGAGTGGGGACTAGATGATCCAACAGGTAAAAGTGAAGAAGAATTTATAAAGACAGCTAAAAATATTGAAAGCAAGATAAAGGACTTAGTTAAAAGAATTACAGATAATGAACTTTAGAAAGTGGTTGAAATTAAAAGTATATGACGAAACTAATTAAACAAAAAGAAAAAGTTGATTTAACCGAAGGGAAGGTACTTAATGTACTTTTAGCATTAGCTATTCCTATAATGGGAAGTTCCCTTTTACAGTTTACTTATAACTTAATAGATATGATATGGGTTGGAAAGCTTGGAAGTAATGCTGTAGCAAGTGTAGGTTCTTCTAGTCTTTTTATTAATATTGGAAATGCCATAAATTCTTTAGTTACAATTGGAACTGGAATTACTGTAGCTCATGCAGTTGGCCGCAGAGATGATGAGGAAGTTAATGGATATATTAATGCAGGTATTATTATTAATATTATATTAGGCCTTGTCTTTGCTTTAGTATTAATTTTTGCAGGCAAGGTTTTAATTGGGTTTTTAGAGTTAAATAATTATGAAGTTGAAAGAGATTCATATATATATTTAGTTATTAATGGACCTATTTTATTCTTTTCTTTCTTTAATATAATGTATACACGTATTATGAGCAGTTTTGGTAATAACAAACATGCATTTAGAATAAACTCTGTAGGGGTTATCTTAAATATTATTTTAGATCCTCTTTGTATTTATGTATTTAACATGGGAGTTATGGGGGCAGCCATTAGTACATTGATTGCTAATATAGTTATGTTCATTTTATTTAGGACAAGAACTAGGGGAGTTTTAAGGTATAAAATAGGCATTAAACCAGAGCTTCAAAAAATGACAAGAATTATTAAATTAGGTTTACCAATGGCTGTGCAGAGGGTTTTATTTACTATGATTAATATTTTCTTGGCTAAGATAGTTGCTGTTTTTGGTTCTGATGCTATTGCAGCTCAAAAGGTTGGAGGGCAGATAGAATCTGTTGCTTATATGGTTATTGGAGGATTTAATAATGCAGTAGCCAGCTTTACAGGACAAAATTTTGGGGCTAAGAAGTTTAATAGAATTAAGGAAGGTTATTATAGTGCTTTATTAGTTGGAATGATGTATTCAGTGATTATAGCTGTTGTTTTCTTATTATTTAAAAAGCCTTTAGTTGAAATTTTCATTGAAGATAGCAACACTGTTGAAATTGCTATGTCTTACTTACAAGTAGTTGCTTTTTCGCAAGTTTTTAGTGCCATTGAAATGATATCTAATGGAATGTTTACTGGAATAGGCAAGCCAAGGATTCCTGCATCAATAAGTGTAGTATTTACTACTTTAAGGATTCCTTTTGCATGGGTTTTTGTAAGATATTTTGGAATAAGTGGTGTATGGATAAGTATTGCAGTTACAAGTATGTTAAAAGGTATATGTTCTTATGCAGTGTATAAGCTTAAAGTACATAAAAATTTATAAAATATAAAAGTAAAAAAGGATATATTAAATAAAAAACTCTTATAATTAAGTTTACTGTAATCTATTTAATACTTATGATATAATATGTGAGATAATTAAGAAAGCAGGACGGTACATATATAATGAAAGAAATAACTCTTACAGTAAAAAATGAATATGTTAATAAATATAAAAATAAATATCCTCTTATAATGGAAGAAGCTTTAGAAAATCCAGAGCTTCTTGTAAATGAAGGAGATATAGTAGTTCTTCAAGATAAAAAGAAACAATTTTTAGGAAGAGGCTATTATGGTAATCAAAATAAGGGATGCGGCTGGATTTTAAGTAACAGTAAGAAAAGTAATTTTGATTATAAGTTCTTTTATGAAAAGCTTTGGAATGCATTTTCAAAAAGAATGAAGTTTTATCATTCAAAAACTACTAATGCTTTTAGAGTATTTAATGGTGAAGGTGATGGAATTGGAGGATTAACAATTGATTACTTTGATGAATATTATCTTATAACATGGTACAGCAAAGGTGCTTATAAATTTAAAGAACATATTATAAAGGCGATAAAAGCTTTACTTTCTTTTGAAGGAATATATGAAAAGAAGAGATTTGAAGAAAATGGTATGGTAGTAGAAGAAGACAGTTTCTATTGTGGAAGAAAAGCACCAGAACCTTTAATAGTTAAAGAAAACAATGTTAACTTTGCTATTTATTTAAATGATGGAGCCATGGTAGGAGTATTTTTAGACCAAAAGAATGTAAGAAAAGCTATTAAAGATAGATATTCAAAAGGAAAGAGAGTTTTAAATACTTTCTCTTATACAGGTGCTTTTTCAATGGCTGCAGCTAAAGGGGGAGCTATTACAACAAGTGTTGATTTAGCTTCAAGAAGTTTAGAAAAGACAAGGGAAAACTTTAAAATTAATAATATAGATTATAATAAACATGAAATAGTAGTACAGGATATTTTCCTTTACTTTAAGGAAGCAATAAGAGATAACAAAAAGTTTGATGTAGTAATCTTAGATCCACCAAGCTTTGCAACTTCTAAAGATAATAGATTTAGTGCTGCTCATGATTATAAGGATTTAGTTAAAGATGCTATTGATATGACAGAAGATGAAGGAGTTATTGTATGCTCTACAAACTGTGCAGCATTTAATATGGATAAATTTAAAAAGTTTATAGATAAAGCCTTTGAAGAAAAGGGAAGAGGTTACTCGATTTTAGAAGAATATAGTCTTCCAGAAGATTTTGCAGTAACTGAAAAGTTTAGAGAAGGTAATTACTTAAAGGTTGTCTTTGTAAAGAAACATTAAAATCAAAATAGGAGAAGAAAATAGCTCCATATTTTATAATAGGTGAACATCCTTATAAAAATATGAATTTTAAAGGAGGTTCACCTGTTTTTAACGTATAGGAAATTCAAAACTTTTTTTGAGAGGGAGTGCTGATTATTACTGGCTTTCTAATATGCAAGCTTTCCAATACGTTAAAAGATAATTGTAGACCGCAAAAGAACCGAAAAGCAAAATTTCCGTTAGTATTTAAGGAGGTAGAAGGAATATTTTTAAGCGATTGGTTGTGATTTGGAGCATAAAAATATTACTTCTTATCTTCCAATTTTGCTTTCAGAACTTTTTACATGTTTTTAACAAAGTGTCTGCTGTGCTGAAAAGCGTGGCTCAAGCCGCTTTTTGTTATATGTTATAATCATTATTATATTATTGAAATAGTAAATGAAGCTTGATAAGGAACATCAGCAAGTTGAATAATTTTAGAGCTGCTATTTATTAGTACAAATTCTTCATTTTCATTTTCTACTGAAATAATACCAAACCCATTAAGTTCTCCAGGTATTACATCAATTAGATGAAAATCAAGTAGTTTATTTGTAGTCAAGTTTTTTAATGACACAGTTGCAATTATATCTGAATATTCTGAATCACAACATGTACCAACAATGTTTAATGCAAATTGGAAATTATAATACCCTTTCTTATTTATTGTTATAACTCCATTAGTACTGTTATATTGTATACCTTCTGGTGATATTAAATTGATTTCATTCATTATTATATATTCATTGGGCTTTATTAATTTGGTTTGATTAGCAGAAGATCTGAGATAAAGAACAGTTGGAGTAGAGACATTTTTTTGATTACTGCTGTAGTTAATAACCAGTTTGGGAGAGTATTTAATTTTGTTTTTAGGCAAAATTATCATTATGTTAGGAGGGCCAACACTTAATTTTATTCCGTAGTTATCTAGGTTATTATAAATCCATTGACACATTAGACTGGTTACATCTATAGCAATACAATTATTTTTAATTTCATTTTTTGTTATAGTTATCTTTTCATAAGGTATTGAATGTGGCTGAGTATTCCATGTTAGGTCTTTGTATGAGAAATATTCTGTGATGAAGCTTAATGAAATTTCTTTAGGAGCAATACTTGGAGTTATCTTGAAAATTTCAAGGGGAATTAAGAGTTTTGCACTATGGATTGTTATATCCTGGCAGCTAAATAAATCTAAATTGAAATTTAAATAAGAAATACATCTATTAGATTCACAATTCCTTAAGGCATAGCTGCTTATAGATATATAATCAAGAGCAGAAAAATTCTTATCTGGTTCAGTATTACTTATAAAGCTAGAATTCTCTTGTTCAATTGAAATTATATTCATGGGCTTTTAACCTTCCTTAAGTAATTTTTAATGAGTAGTTATGAAAGGAGAGTATTTCAATTATTATATTAAAACATCCTGTTCCTTTCATGACTACAATTTTATATTAAATTTGAACTATTCTTATAGCAGCTTGTATTGACTGTGAAGCTAAAGTTAAGTCTGATGGAACTTGTTGAGTAGTTTCAGATGTTACAACTGTTGCAAAGGATGCATTTCTTAATTCTATTTCATAAGGTGCAGCTGCATTAGGGATATTAATTAATGCATTTCCATAAACAGTACCTGGAAGTACAACTGGAGATTCGTTTGATCCAAGAATAGTAACATCTTCTCCTGATACGTGTACTAAATTAAATTTTAAGTAATCAGCATCTCCAGAACCAGCTAAAGAAACACTCCATTCTACAATATATTTACCAGCATTAGATATGCTGATAGTACCATCAGTATTAGTAAGTAAATTGTTAAATTCAGTAACAGTCTCATTAAATGGAACTGGAGCATTTCCAGATAAGTTACCACCAGATTTATCAGTTAAATAATAATTAGCTCCAGCAGTTTCATGGTTAACAGCAATAATACTTATATTAGCGCTTATTTCAACGTTATTAGCTAAAACAATGCTGCTTCCTGTTGTATTTACTAATTGGAAAGTAGTAGGTGCTGTTGTAACTCTTAATGCTGCACTTCCTGATATTTGTCCAGTTTTCATGCTGTTTGTTGAAGGAAATGTTTCTGTAGGTGTAGTATTAGCTACTAAAGAAATAGTAGGCCCTAAAACACCTAGTCCAGTTTTTAGAGCTACATTCCATGAAATATAATAATCTCCAGGTGCTGAAATTGTAAAAGTTGAATCATTATAGCTTATATTTGTATCATAATTTACTATTGTTCTATTAAAAGCTATGGCTGTATTATTAGGAATAGTTCCGCCACCAGCTCTTTGTTCTTGAAATTCAAAATTCATTACATTATCCTCCGTTTATTGTGAGTTAAAGTATATAACTCTCTAATTACAATATATTATGCTCTTACTAAATTGTTAATAAATAGTTTGAATTTGCTATTTATTTATATATATAGACAAACTAGGAAATATTTGCTAAACTAAATTTGTAGGTACAAATTATTAAAATATCTGCATAATAATTTATAAAATTAAAGAGGGGGACGAAAATGTATTTTGAGAAGAAAAAAGGCTTTCCAAATGACTTCCTATGGGGTAGTGCTTCAGCAGCATACCAAGTAGAAGGTGCTGCTGAAGAAGATGGAAAGGGAAGAAGTATTTGGGATAAATTTGTTAGAATACCAGGAAAAACTTTTAAAGCTACAACAGGAGATGTAGCAGTAGATCATTATCATAGATATAAAGAAGATATAGCTTTAATGGCAGAAATGGGATTAAAAACTTATAGATTTTCAATTGCCTGGTCAAGAATTTTCCCAGAAGGAAGAGGACAAGTTAATGAAAAGGGATTACAATTTTATGACAATGTTATAAATGAATGTATTAAGTATGGTATAGAACCAATGGTAACTATTTATCACTGGGATTTACCACAAGCTTTACAAGATGAATATGGCGGATGGGAAAGTAGAAGAATAATTGATGATTACGAAAATTATGCTAAAACTTTATTTAAACGTTATGGTAATAGGGTTAAATATTGGATAACAATTAATGAACAAAATGTTTATACTCAACACGGCTGGATAATGGCAACTCACCCACCAGGAAAGAAAAATGATATGAAGATGTTCTATCAAGTAAACCATCATGCTTTTCTAGCTCATGCTAAAGCGGTTTTAGCTATAAAGGAAATTATTCCAGATGCTAAGGTTGGAGCAAGTTTTGCATATACTCCAAGTTATGCAATAGATTGTAATCCAATAAATAACCTTGCTAAAGAAGATTATGATGATTTACAAACATACTGGTGGATGGATGTTTATGCTTATGGAAGATATCCAAGAGCAGCTATGAGATATCTTGAAGCTCAAGGCATTGCTCCAACAATGGAAGAAGGAGATGAAGAACTTCTTAAGAAGGGTGCTCAAGTTGATTTCATGGGAGTGAATTACTATCAATCAACAGTTGTTGAATATAATCCAATAGATGGTGTCGGCATGGCTGAAATGAACACAACAGGTAAGAAAGGAATTTCTCAAGTTTCAGGAAAACCAGGAGTATTTAAAAATCCTCCAAATCCATTCTTAAAAACTACTGACTGGGATTGGACTATTGATCCAATAGGAATTAGAATGTGCTGTAGAATTATAACAAGCAGATATGACTTGCCAATAATTATTTCTGAAAACGGATTAGGTGCTTTTGACAAGAAGACTGAAGATAACAAGATTCATGATGATTATAGAATAGCATATCTTAAGGCTCATGTTGAAGAACTTAAGGAAGCAGTAAATGAAGGGTGCAGAGTATTAGCATACTGTACATGGTCGATTACAGACCTTCTAAGCTGGTTAAATGGATATCAAAAACGTTATGGATTTATCTATGTTGATCGTGAAGAAGAAGAAGGAGCATCAATGGATAGATACAAAAAGGATAGTTACTACTGGTATCAAAATGTAATAAAGACAAACGGTGAAGAATTATAATAATTATATTTACTTTCAAAAAGTTTTAAATTATCAATTAATGTTTAGATACAGTTATATACTTTATTATGTATAGGAAAAAGTGTATAATTATTACTAGTAAATAGTTGGGGGCGTATTATGGTAAACTTAAGATTAATTGAGAACAATATTACTAAAGAAGAATTCATTGAATTAAGGAAATCAGTAGGATTAAGTGAACTTCCTGAAGTTCAGGTAATGAAGATGATAGAAAATAGTATTTATACTGTAGTAGTTAAGGATGATGAAAAATCTATTGGAATGGGAAGGCTTGTTGGAGATGGAGCTTATGTATACTATCTTCAAAATATAAATGTAAGGCCAGAGTATCAAAAATTAGGGGTAGGTACTTTAATTATAAATACTTTATTAGAATTTATAAAAAAGGATAAAATTCCAGGTACAGATGTTATGGTATTATTAATGTCTTCAAAGAACTCAGAAGGATTTTATAAAAGGTTTGGTTTTAGATTAAGACCTAATAAAGATGAAGGTTGTGGTATGATTATTAACATGTAATATATAGCAAAAATTATTGTATAATTATCATTTTTTACAATAAAGTTGTAAATATAACTATAATAGTATAATATGGAAAAGTGTGATTACAACTTTCATCAATGGTATTAAAAGAATAAATATGAGATGGACGTCTTAATAATATTAAGACGTCTTTTTAAACGTATAGGAAATTTAAAACTTTTTTTGAAGCAGGCTATTTTAATTTTAAGTTTTTTTCTTAGGTACTTTAGTGTAATCTTTAATGATTTTTTCAGCACATATTTTAGAACTTTTAAGACATAGTGATATTCCATTTCCAGGATGATAATCAGTACCTGCAAAGTAAAAATTTTTAACTTTAGGATTGCTGCATTGTGGCCTTAAAATTGCACTTTCCTTAAGAGACGCCATTATACCAAAAGCACATCCTTCAAATAAGTTGAATTTATCCCTAAAATCTAAAGGGGTGAGAAAGTTATCATAAAGTATGTGATGTTTAATATCTTCCATAGTATTAAGTGTAGAAAGTAGATTTAGAATCTGCTTTTTTATTTTTATACAGGTATCAAAATTCCACTGCACTTTTTTTGAGGATAGATTAGGAACTCTAATCATAACATTAATAGTTTCACAGTTTTTAGGACAAAGAGTGTTATCAATAGAGCTGGGACAATAAATATAAAAAGAAGGATTACTAGGCATTAATCCTTTAAAAGCAGCATTTATATTTTTCTTAAAGCCTTTATTTATAAAGATATTATGTACTTTTAATATAGGATACTTTTTATCGAGGGCTAAATATAACATAAAGACTGAACAGGAGTATTCATGTTTCCTTTTATCTTTAAAAAAAGCTTTTATATTAGATTGTTTTATTAAATTATTAATTGAATTTGTATAATCTGCACAGCATACAACAGCATCTGCTTTGATTTCTTTTTCATTACATATAATTCCATAAGCTTCATTTTTCTTGAATAAAATTTCACTAACATTACAGCTGGTTTTAATAGTCCCGCCTAATTCTTTAATAAGCTTTTTTAGCGCAAGTACATAATTATATAATCCACCTTTAATATAGTATAGTCCATCCATTTGAGAAACAGATGGTATAGTATTATAAATACTAGAAGACTTAAAGGGAGACATGCCAATATACATAGATTGAAACATTAAAAATTCTAAAAGTTTTTGGTTTATTATATATTTTTTAACTTCAGCAGCACAATTTGAAGTTATATTTAGATCGTCTAAGTTTCTAAATACTGAAGGTTTAAAAATCGTAGAAGTTTTTAAAAAACTTTTTTCTAAAATATTTTTAGTGATTTTGAGATACTTTTTATAATTTGTACTTATAAAATCATAATAGCCTTTTATATCATCTATATTATTTTTTGTTATTGATTTTAAATTTTTGTTTAGTAGTGATATATCAGAATAAAAGTCATAAAAGCTGTTATCATTATAAAAACATCTATATAAAGGGGATAAAGAAATTAAGGAAAAATAATCTCTATAACTTTTATTACAATATTTAAATATATTAACTAAATCTTCAGGCATCATAATAATACTTGCAGTTAAATCAAATTTGAAATTTCCACTCTTTATTATATTAGTTTTTCCACCTATAGTTGAATTTTTTTCGTAAATAACTACATCAAATCCTTTATATAAAAGTCTTGCAGCTAAAGATAAACCACTTATTCCAGCACCAATAATTATTATTTTATTTTTCATTATCTTTTCTCCATTAATAAATTTACTTTATAATTCATTTTTTTATTATTGACAACTTTATAGAGAATAATACAAAGATTTAAGTTATATCTTTAAGCTGGCAAATTAAGAAGAAATATGATATTATATTTTTTAACGTATGGAAAAGTTGAAATTTTTTTGGAGGCTTTAACAAAGCTGCTTCCTGCGCTGAAAAGCGT
>CAKVFO010000053.1 GCA_934746785.1 uncultured Clostridium sp.
CTTTTTCAGTATCTCAAGATAAACAAATTTATAAATGTTTTTCTTGTGGTGAAGCTGGAAATGTAATTACTTTTGTTATGAAACAAAAGAATCTGACTTTTATTGAAGCAGTTAAAGTATTAGCGGAAAAGGCTAATATTCCTTTAGAATTAGGAAGTGGAGAGCCTAGTAGATTATCAAAGAAGAAAGACTTAATTTATAAAGTTAATGTGGAAGCAGGAAGGTTTTTCTTTGCAAATTTAATGTCAGATAAGAACGCAAAAGAGTATTTTTTAAATAGGGGAATACAAGAGTCTACAATAAGAAAATTTGGATTGGGTTATGCAAAAGATGGGTGGAGTAATATAATTTATTACTTAAAAAGAAAAGGTATTAATGAATCCTTAATGCTAGATGCAGGATTAGTTCTTAAAAATGAAAAACGAGGAACTGTCTATGATAGATTTAGAAATAGGGTGATGTTTCCTGTTTTTGATATTAAGGGAAGAGTTATTGGCTTTGGTGGAAGAGTTTTAGATGATTCTAAACCTAAGTATCTAAATTCTCCTGAAACTGTAGTATTTGAAAAAGGAACAAATTTATATGGTTTAAATTTGGCAATAAAGAATGATATGAGTGAAAGATATTTCATTATAGTAGAAGGTTATATGGATTGTATATCACTTCATCAATATGGAATAACTAATGCTGTAGCATCACTTGGAACTGCACTTACTGTCAATCAAGCAAGGTTATTAAAAAGATATGCAGATAAGGTGATAATTTCGTATGATGCTGATGTGGCAGGTCAGACAGCTACTATGAGAGGACTTGAAATATTAAGAAATGCAGGATTTGATGTAAGAGTACTTTCAATTCCAAAGGGAAAGGACCCAGATGAATTTATAAGAGCTAATGGAAAAGAAGCCTTTTTAAAATTAATTGAGGATGCAGCTCCTCTTATCAATTATAGATTGAAAAGAGCAGAAGAAGGCATAAATTTTAAAGATGAGCAGTCGATTATTAAATATGGTAAGAGAGTAACAGAGATTTTAGCAGAATTAAATCCAGTAGAGAAGGATGTATATATAAAAAGAATAGCTGAAGATACTGGTTTAAAGGAACAATCTTTATATGATTTACTAAATGAGGCTAGGCATAAAAAAGAAGAAGCTTTTATGAATAATAAGGAAGGAATTGGAACAAAATTATATGTAGAACCTACATATATTGAAAGTGCTTCTATGAAAGCAGAAAAGGCATTACTTAAGATGATGTTTGAAGATAATGAATATTATGAAATCATTATTGATAGAATAAGCAGCGAAGAATTTAATTCTGAAGCTTGTAAAAAAATCTTTAATATTCTTTGCAAAGGTAAAGAGGAACATGCTGAAAATCTTATATCTTATGTGGAAAGTGGATGTGATGATGTTGAATCATCAAAAGAACTAGTTAATATTAAAGAATATAAATTGGAAATTAATGAAACTACTGATGTAGGAAAAATGATAAGTGATTTTGTTTATAATATTAAGGCATTTAAAATAGAAGAAAATATTAAACAATTGAAAGCAAAACAAAGAGAATATGAGAAAAAGGGTATGTTTTCTGAGTTAATACAAGTAACGAAGGAATTTAAAGAGCTGGAAAATCAGCTTAAAGCAATGAAGAGATAGATAAAATAAAATGCAGAGAGGTGATTATAGGTCATGACGAAAGGAGGTAACAAGGATATGGCACAAGAAACTAAGACTAAAACAACTAAGAAAAAAGCTGAAACTTTAGATAAAAACTCTAAGATGGCCGTAGTTAAAAATTTAATAGAAAAAGGTAAGAAGAATGGTACCTTAACATATAAAGAGATAATGGATGAAATTGAAAACATAGATTTAGGGCCAGAACAAATTGAAAAAATATATGAGGTCCTTGAATCAATGGGAATAGAAGTTATTGGTGATATGAGCAATAATGAGGAAGAAGAAGAAGAAGAAGAATTGGATTTATCAGTGCCAGAAGGTATTGCGATAGATGACCCTGTTAGAATGTATTTGAAAGAGATTGGTAAAGTTCCTCTATTAACATCAGAGGAGGAAATTGCTTTAGCTCAAAGATTAGAAGCAGGAGATCAATATGCTAAGAAGAAATTAGCAGAAGCAAACCTTAGACTTGTTGTAAGTATAGCTAAAAGATATGTTGGTAGAGGAATGTTATTCTTAGACTTAATACAAGAAGGTAATTTAGGTCTTATAAAGGCAGTAGAAAAGTTTGATTATAGAAAAGGATATAAATTCTCTACTTATGCTACATGGTGGATAAGACAGGCGATAACAAGAGCTATTGCCGATCAAGCAAGGACAATCAGAATACCAGTTCATATGGTAGAAACAATTAATAAGCTTATAAGAGTTCAAAGACAGCTTCTTCAAGAGCTTGGACGTGATCCATTCCCAGAAGAAATTTCTAAGGTTATGGACCTTCCAGTTGAAAAGGTTAGAGAAATTCAAAAGATAGCTCAAGAGCCGGTTTCATTAGAAACTCCGATAGGTGAAGAAGAAGATAGCCACTTAGGTGACTTTATACCAGATGATGAAGCACCAGCACCAGCAGAAGCTGCTGCATTTACAATGTTAAAAGAACAACTAATTAATGTTTTAGATACATTAACTCCAAGAGAAGAAAAAGTATTAAGACTTAGATTTGGATTAGATGATGGAAGAGCAAGAACTCTTGAAGAAGTTGGAAAAGAATTTAACGTTACAAGAGAAAGAATTAGGCAGATTGAAGCTAAGGCTTTAAGAAAGCTAAGACATCCATCAAGAAGTAAGAAGTTAAAAGATTATTTAGATTAATATATAAAACATCTGCTTTAAAAGCAGATGTTTTTTAAAGCTTAGGAGTGTTATTTTTTATGGAATTAAGTAAAAGACTACAATTTATTGCAGCTCATATTGATAGATGTAAAACAATAATAGATATTGGAACTGATCATGGATACATACCTATTTATTCAGTAAAGAATAATTTATGTGAAAAGGCAATTGCTTCAGATATTAATAAAGAGCCAGTTAAGAAGGCTGAAATGAATGCAGCTTTAGAAGGTGTTAAATCTTCAGTAGAAGTAAGACTTGGTGGAGGTCTTGAAGTAATTAATATAGGAGAAGCCGAAGCTGTTGTTATTGCAGGAATGGGTGGAAATCTTATAAGAGATATATTAGAAAAGGATATAGAAAAGACAGCTTCTTTTAAATATTTAATTCTTCAGCCAGCGCAAAATCCTGAAGTTCTTAGAGAATATTTATATAATAATGGCTATGAAATAATAGAAGAAGATTTATGTATAGATGAAGGAATATACTATGAATTATTTAAAGTAAAGAAAAATAATAAGGCAGAGAAAGTTTCTTTAGAGCCTATATATTATGAAATATCGCCTCGTCTTTTAAAGGATAAGAATAAACTTATGCTTTCTTATTTAGAAAGTAAGGAAGAAAAATATTCTAAAATTTTAGGATTTATAAAGGATAATAGTGAATCTGCTTTAAAGAGAAAACAGGATATAGAAAGTAAGCTTAAAGAAATAGAAAACTTTAAGAAGGTGTTAATGTAATGAGTATAATAGTTAAAAATTTAATGAAGGAAATGGAGAAAATAGCTCCTCCGTTTTTAAAAGAAAGCTATGATAATGTAGGGCTTATGGTTGGAGATAAGGAAAAGGAAGTAAAGAAGGTACTTTTAGCTTTAGATTGTACTAAAAAGGTTGTAGAAGAGGCTAAGGAAGAAAAAGTAGATTTGATAATAACGCATCATCCGTTAATTTTTAGAAAGCCTAGTAGAATAGTTAAAGATGATTTGCAAGGATGGAAGATTATTGAACTTATAAAAAATGATATTTCTTTATATTCAAGTCATACTAATTTAGATTCCGTAAAGGGTGGTATTAATGAGGAGATTGTTAATATTTTAGGATTTAATAATAGTAAGATTATTGAAAAGTGTGAGGTAAAAGGTTTTGAAGAATCAGGTATAGGGAGAATAGTTACTTTAGATGAAGAAATAACTGTAGATGAACTTATACAAACTGTAAAGAATAAACTTAGTATTAAAAACTTAAGAGTTGCAATTGGTAAAAAGAATATTAAGAAGCTTGCTATTGTAAATGGAAGTGGCCAAGATTATTTTGGAAAGGCTTTATCAATGGGAGCTGACTGTATTATAACAGGAGATACAACGTATCATTTCGTATCAGATTATAAAGAACTTGGAGTTACAATTATAGATGCAGGACATTTTCCAACAGAGTGGCTCGTATTTTTAAAGGTTATGAAAAGATTAGAAGAAAAATTTACTGAAATAAAATTTATACATTCAAAGGTATCAGAAGATCCTTATAGTTTTGTATAATGAAAAGACTATCTCATAAAAAATGAGATAGTCTTTTTGCGTATAGAAAATGTTTTGTTTAGGTTGTCCACCTATAAAACAGAATAGAAAAAACGTGCTTCAATCAATTTTTCTAGTAAATATTTTTGACACTATCAATTCTGTATCCTTTTTTCTCAAAAGAATTCAAGATTCGTTTTATTATTGAATTATCATCATAAATATATTCTGGTATTCCGTTATTATCAGTTAATGTAATATGTTTAAAGTCTAATCTAGGATGAAAGAACATACTTCCCATATATTTAGTATCTGCATTTTCAATTTTACGTATAAAAGCATCTTCTCCATTTTCATGAACATAATCTAAATATGTTGATATATAATATGATTTATTATTAGGGGCGTGTTGTGGTTTAGTATAATCTATGCCTTGTCGACCATTATCTTCAAGTGGGTAATATAAAATTTTAAAATATTTCTCAGCAATTCTATTTTGAGCTGGAGTTATTTCATAGTGTGGCGTTTCAAAAAAGTCGATTGGAATATTTAAATTTTTTGATAAATCAATAGCTTTTTGAATTCTGTTTTCGAATTCTGAAACTGAAGGAAATTTTTGACCAAATTCTGAACCTATACCAGACTCTTCATTTCCTCTTTGATGAGTATATCCATGAAGCCCAATTATGCCTTTGTGATAACTTAAATAATCTAGTGTATATATAAGTTCTGCACGTTGAAAATCATTTTGTGTTTCTAAATCTATGTCTACGTTATTTGCAGGAGACATATAATGAGGTATCCAGGCAATATGATAAGGCACATCTCTTTTTGAAAGGTAATTTCCAATCACTCTTAGTTTTTCTAGATATTCATTATCATAAGGCAGAGTTGTTAAAGCTACATCTTCTAAACGGATATAGGCTTTTTGATCTATTTTCGATTTATAAGGTGTAATTCCATCAATATCATCTCCATTAATTTTACAGTTTAATGTTTTAGAAGATTTATCCCATCTAGTATAAAGGTTAAGTATATTGGAAAAGTCAAAAAATGATATGTAATAAAATTCATCATTATTTATGAGTTTTTCTTTTAAGCTAAATTCTTTTGAAGAAGAGATATTAACTTTATTTTCTTGTGTATTTATAGAAATATCCTTTTCTAAGACTTCTATTTTAAGGGTTTTATCTGAGGTTGTTAGTGTTCCTCCTAAAGAGTTAATTAAATCATTTAGACATAATAAATATCTATTATTAGATAAGTAAATAGGCGTTTTTAAATCTAGAGTATTGTTATTTATTATTAATGTTATGTCATCTTTTTGTAAATCTAAATCTTTCATAGCTGAGTAATCAAAGGTTTCAGTGATGTTTTGATTATCAGCTTTTTTTATTGTAGTAGTGCAAGAATTTAGTAGTGCTATTATTAAGATTGCAGTTAAAATAAAAATTTTTTTCATAAATCCTCCTCCTAATATTAATAATTACAATTATTGATATATATTATAAAATTTAAGAAATAAATAACATATTTAATAATACTATATATATATATATTAGTAAATGATAAAAGTAGAGGGGATTGAAATTAGTAGGAATGTTTTTAAAGACTTACAACGCAAATGTGGAAAGTGTTTTAATGGAGGTATAAGAGGATGGATTAATTGGCCTATTTTTGCATTTATAAGCCCCTTTAAATTTTGTGCATTAATAGGAATTTTAATAACTTTGCTTTTATGTGGAATAGGATTGTATGGATTAATAGTATTAATATTACTTATATTATTATTCATATTTCTTCCATAAAAAAAACAGTTGTAAAATATAAGTTACTATGATAATATATTAAATGCGAGTGAGACATGCAATCGCTGCTAGCCTTAGAGCTAGAAGAGGAAAGTCGGGGCTCCATAGGGCAGGATGCTGGATAACGTCCAGTCAAGGTGACTTGAAGGAAAGTGCAACAGAAATATACCGCCTGCATTTATGTAGGTAAGGATGGAAAGGCGAGGTAAGAGCTCACCAGCGTGATGGCGACTTCACGGCTATGTAAACCCCATCTGGAGCAAGACCGAATAGAGAGACATAAAAGGGGTTGCCCGCTCCGTCTCTGGGTGTGTCGCTTGAGCCTGTTGGTAACAGCAGGCCTAGATAGATGATTGCTTAATACAGGACCCCGCTTACGGCTTATCTCGTATTATGAAAACCACTAGGTAGTACCTAGTGGTTTTCTTGTTTAATTATTCAAATATTGCAGTTACCCATTCTGCACTTTGGTGCTTTTCAATCATTTTAAATCCATGGTCTTCAACCATTTTACGAACTTTATCAAAGCTCCATTCTACAAGGCCTGAAACTAAAACTTTTCCACCTTCTTTTAAATGTTTTTTTATAAAGTCTATGAACATTTCAGTTTCTTCGCCGCCTATGTTAATGTAAATCCAGTCGAATTTGCCCTCTATCTTAACTTCACCTGATAAAGCATCTCCAACTAGGACATTTATATTATTTAAATTATTAAGAGAAGCATTAAATTCTACTTCATCTTTTACATCTCTTATATCTAAAGCAGTAACTTCTTCAGCATCTTTCATAGCAGTTGCAATAGAAAGTATACCAGAACCAGTACCTATATCTAAAACTTTTTTCTCTGAGAAGTCCTTATTTAAAATTACCCTTAAAAGATCTTGTGTAGTTTCATGAAGACCTGTTCCAAAAGCTCCTTGAGAAATGAAGTTTATTTTTTTCTTACCTTCAAATTCTTCTTCAGGGGAAGCAATTACCCAAGTATCATCAATATGTATTGCAGGCATTGAGAAATCTTCATATGTATCTGCTTCTTCATGAACGTCAAAAGGTTTTTGTCCTAAGATTTCATTAACTTTATTCATATAAATTTCTAAGTCTTCCAAATCTTCATCCTGGCTTTGGAAAGCAACCTTTAAAACTACTTCTTGAGATTCTACTTCTTCATATCCATAACCATTTTCATCAGTTGTAATTTTTAAAAGACTTTCATAGAAAACATCATAGATATCATTAATTTGAAGTTTTTCAACATATTCATCCACTTTATCAAAAGGGACATTATAGCTAATTATAAACATAAAGTTTACTCCTTTCAAAATTAGACTAATATCATATTATTATAAGTTTAAGACTATGTAAAGGTATGTACATTTATTTACAAAGTATAAGTCATAATGTATCATTAAATTAACATATATGAAGGGAAGAGTGACATTTTGAAAAAGATAGTTGTTTTAGATGGAAAAACTTTAGGGAATGTAGAATTTAAAGCATTAGAAGAGTTTGGAGAAGTTGTATATTATAGTACTACTAAAGCAGAAGAAACTGCTGAAAGAGTAAAAGATGCATCAATTATATTAACTAATAAGGTTGTTTTAAATGAAGACAATTTAAAAGGTGCTGAAAAACTTGAACTTATATGTGAGACTGCAACTGGTTTTAATAATATTGATATAGAATATGCAAAAAAGAGAAATATTGCAGTTACTAATGTGGCTGGATATTCAACACCAACAGTAGCTCAGCATACTTTTGCTACAGCACTTCATTTATATAATAAGATTTCCTATTATGATAATTATGTAAAGTCAGGAGATTATTCAAAGTCAGATATATTTACTCATCTTAATATGCCTTTTAATGATTTAGAGGGAAAGGTATGGGGAATAGTAGGCCTTGGAAACATAGGAAGAAGGGTAGCTAAAATAGCTGATGCCTTTGGATGTAAGGTTGTTTACTATTCTACCTCTGGTAAAAATAATAATTCTGAGTATGAAAGAGTAGATTTAGAAAAGTTATTAGCTGAAAGTGATGTTATATCAATTCATGCACCTCTTAATGATAATACATTAGGATTATTTAATTATGAAAACTTATGTAAGATGAAGAAAACTTCAATATTAATTAATATGGGTAGAGGTCCTATTGTTGTAGAAGAAGATTTAGCTAAGGCAATAGATGAAGAAAAGATAGCAGGAGCTTCTTTAGATGTATTTGAAGTAGAACCTGTAAAGGAAAATAATCCTTTAGTAAGTGTAAAAAATAAAGAAAGATTAGTATTAACACCTCATATTGCATGGGCAAGTGTTGAAGCTAGAAATAGATTATTTACTGATTTATTAGAAAATATAAGAGCCTTTTATAGAGGAGAAGAAAAGAATAGGGTAGATAAGTAAATTTAAGCTGAGGCAATAAGCCTCAGCTTTTAAATTATATAAATGAAATAAGTTTAATCTATAGAATAATATTTTTCTTCATCAAATTCATTTTCACTTTTACTTATTATAAGAGTACAGATACAGTCTCCCATAACATTTATAGTAGTTCTGCACATATCTAATATTCTATCTACTCCTAATATAAGAGCAATACCTTCAACAGGAAGTCCTACAGATTGTAATACCATTGATAGCATAACCATTCCCACACCAGGAACACCAGCAGTACCAACAGATGCTAATGTAGCAGTTAAAATAATAGTTAATATACCATTAAGACCTAAATTAATTCCATATACCTGAGATATAAATATGGCAGCTGTTCCTTGCATTATTGCAGTACCATCCATGTTTATAGTTGTACCAAGAGGTAGAGTAAAGGAACTTATAGAGTTACTTACACCAGCTTCAATCATTGTTTCAGTTGTTAAAGGAAGTGAAGCACTGCTTGATGAAGTAGAGAAAGTAACTGCTGCTACTTTATTAAATCTTTTGAAAAATGGTTTTAATTTAAGTTTTGTAAATAGCTTTAGAAGACTACTGTATACAATTGTTCCTTGTAGAAAAAGAGCAAGTAAAATAACAAGCATATATTTAATTAACGGAATCATAGCATCAAAACCTGTTTTTGCAAATGTTGAAGCTATAAGAGCAAAAACTCCGTAAGGTGCAAGTTCCATTATAAGGTCTATAATTTTCATACAAACTGAATTAAAGCTTTCAAGGAAATTTTTAAAAGGATCTGCTTTTTCACCAATAAGGCTTATTGCTATTCCGAGTAGAAGTGAAAAAACTATAATTTGAAGCATATCACCATTTACCATTGATTGAAATGGATTAGTTGGAACCATTCCTATAATTACATCAGCAAAAGACTTGCCTTCAGAGATAGTTGGTTCTTGAGTAACGATGTGTGACATGTCAAGACCTTTACCGGGATTAATGGCTAAAGCTAAGAAAATAGAAATTGTTATTGCAGCTGCAGTTGTAAATAAATAAAATAAAACAGTTTTGCCTCCAATACGTCCTATCTTTTTTATATCCCCTAAAGAAGAAGCACCACATGCAAGAGATGTTAAAACTAATGGAACTACGAGCATCTTAATACCATTTAAAAAAGAATCTCCAATAATTTTTAAAATTCCATTTATAAGTAATGTATCTTTAATAAATCCATCAGGAAGGTTTTGTAGTAATATTCCCAATAGTCCTCCCGATATTAGCCCCAAGAATATTTTTGATGTTAATGATATTTTTTTCTTCATAATATTATGTCCCCCTTTTTAGTAATTTATGTGTATATTATACATAAATATCAATATAAATGCAAGAAGAGTTATTTGAAAATTCATATTTTGATATTAATATTAAAATAAGTATTAAAAAGTGCAAGAAATAAAACTGCGTTATTCATAGAGCTTTTAATTTCAAAACAATTTAATAAAATAATGAAATTAAAGTGAATAAAGTAAAGAGTGATATAATATAATACAATAAATCATAATATTGACAAAAAAATAATAATATAGTAGTATTATTAATAAGTTAATAATGCAAAGCTAGGAATGAGAGTAGTAGAAAGCAGAGTCTTTAAAGAGAGTAAGCGGTTGGTGGAAGCTTGCAAGAAGTTCACTTTTGAACTCGCTCATGAGCTATAGGATTGAAAATAGTAGTAAGTCTTATCGGTTTTGTTTAAAACCGTTATTTGAATTAAGTAAATTAATTGGATGGTACCGCGTAATAGCTCCAAGAGTAGGGGGCATTGCGCGTTTTTTAACGTACAGGAAATTCAAAACTTTTTTTGAGAGCGAGCACTGATTATTACTGGCTTTCTACGCTAAAAAGCGTGGCGTTAGCCACTTTGTTCATTAATTAAATTATATTTAGAGAGGTGAAGATGGAGATGGGGTTAAAGCAGTAGATAAAAAGATAATATTTATAGTTAAACTCTATGGGGGATAAAACTTGAATTAATTCTAGAGGAAAATAACTATAAAAATCTGGGGGGCATTTAAATGTTAAATTATAAAAAGTATAAAAGATTTCAAACTATTAATTTTAAAGAAAGAACTTGGCCAAATAATAGGATAACAAAGGCTCCAATATGGTGCTCAGTTGATTTGAGAGATGGTAATCAAGCATTAGTTAATCCAATGACAGTTGAAGAAAAGAAAGAAATGTTTCAATTATTAGTTGAGCTTGGTTTTAAAGAAATAGAGATAGGATTTCCTTCAGCATCACAAATTGAATTTGATTTTTTAAGAACATTAGTAGATGAAAATTTGATTCCTGATGATGTTAAAATTCAAGTACTAACACAAGCTAGACCACACTTAATAAAAAGAACTTTTGAATCGTTAGAAGGAGTTAAAAATGTAATTCTTCATATTTATAATTCAACATCTATACTTCAAAGAGATGTAGTATTCAATATGAGTAAGGAAGAAATTAAAAATATAGCTGTTGAAGGTACAAAACTTGTAAAGGAATATGCAAAAGATTTTAAGGGGAATTTAGTTCTTGAATATTCACCAGAAAGTTTTACTGGAACAGAAGTAGATTACGCATTAGAAGTATGTGAGGCAGTTATGGATGCTTGGGGAGCATCAAAGGAAGAAAAAGTGATAATAAATCTTCCTTCTACTGTAGAAATGGATACGCCTAATGTATTTGCTGATCAAATCGAATGGATGTGTACTAATTTCTCAGATAGAGAAAGAGTAATAGTTAGTGTTCATCCTCATAATGATAGAGGTACAGGTGTTGCTACAGCAGAACTTGCACTACTTGCAGGAGCAGATAGAATAGAAGGAACATTATTTGGTAATGGAGAGAGAACAGGAAATGTTGATACTTTAAATATTGCTTATAATATGTTTGCTCAAGGAGTAAATCCTGAATTAAATCTTGAAAATATAGAAAAGATTATTGATGTATATGAAAGATGCTGTAAGATGCCAATTGGAGCAAGACATCCATATGCAGGTGAATTAGTATTTACAGCTTTCTCAGGATCACATCAAGACGCTATAAATAAAGGTATGGCAAAATACAATGAAAGAAAAGGACAATATTGGGAAGTTCCTTATCTTCCAGTAGATCCAAGAGATTTAGGACGTGAATACGAAGCTTTAGTTAGAATTAACAGTCAGTCTGGTAAAGGTGGAATTGCCTTTGTAATGGATAAGTATTATGGATATAAGATGCCAAAGGCAATGCACAAAGAATTTGCAGATGTTATTCAAAAAATATCTGAGAAGACTGGAGAGGTTTCGCCTCAAACTATTATGAAGAAGTTTGAAGAAGAATATTTAACAAAAGAAGAACCATTTAAACTAATAAGATTTAGAGTGAAAGATTTAGAAGATGAAGAAGAAGTAGATACAAAAGTTCAAATAAGATTTATGCATAACAATGAAGAAAAAGTGATTGAAGGGTGTGGAAATGGACCAATAGATTCCTTAAGAAGAGCTATAAATGAATCTAAAATGGTTAATATTCATATATTAGATTACACTGAACATTCTTTAGGAAAGGGTTCTGAAGCTAAGGCAGCAGCATATGTTAATATTCAAAGAGATGACACTAAAGAATCAACTTTTGGAGTTGGGGTAGACAGCAATATAACATTAGCATCTATAAAAGCTATTTTTAGTGCATTAAATAGGTTATATTAAAAAGAAGTGTCTCTTTCATAAGTGAGGAAAGAGGCACTTTTTAAACGTATAGGAAATTAAAAACTTTTTTTCAGAGCGAGCACTGATTATAACTGGCTTTCCAATATGTAAGTGGTCCAATGTGTTAAAAAGAAAAAATGTAGTGCCGCAAGCCACTTTGTACCGTATATCAGAAAATAGATAACATGAATTTACAGAGGGCTAATTAATATTATATGTATTATTTTAGTAGAGGTTTTGGGGATACATATTAGATAAATTATATTAAATACTAAATGAAGTTAAACATAGAGTTGAAATTATTAATATCTCTATATATAATATAAGTGTAATTAAATAGTGTCTGGATGAAGGTAGTGGGAGAGAGACATTAAGTTGTCCACCGAAGAAGTAAAACTTTCAGGTAAAGGAACCGTTATTGGACAGAACTCTGGAGAGATTCTAGTAGATAGAACACCGAAGGAGAAAGACAGTATTAGCTGTTGAAACTCTCAGGTAAAAGGACAGAGGTATATATTTATTTTAAAGTTCGTACATAGATTTTTAAAATAATTATTATTGTATACCTCCCCAAAATTTTTAAGTTAAGGGAGATTTTTTTATGTGTTTACAAGAAGTATTACAGAAAATAAGTGATTTTATATGGGGGCCGCCACTTTTAATATTATTGGTTGGTACAGGAATTTATTTAACCTTTAAGCTAAAATTATTACAAGTTACTAAATTGCCATTAGCATTGAAATATGTTTTTGGTAAAGATGATTATGAAGAAGAGGGCGAAGGAGATGTAAGTAGTTTTGGAGCCTTGTGTACAGCATTATCTGCAACAATAGGAACAGGTAATATAGTTGGAGTGGCCACAGCAGTTAAAGCAGGAGGGCCTGGTGCTCTTTTATGGATGTGGATTGCAGCTTTCTTTGGAATGACAACTAAGTATGCAGAGTGTCTGCTAGCAGTAAAATATAGGGAAGTTGATGAAAATGGTCAAATTGCAGGTGGTCCTATGTATTATATACAAAATGGACTTGGTTTTAAGTGGCTTGCAAAAATATTTGCTGTTCTTGGTGTAGGAGTAGCATTTTTAGGGATAGGAACTTTTAGTCAGGTAAAATCTATAGCTGATGCAGTTAAGATATCATTTAATGTACCTTTATCGGTTACAGCTGTTATTGTCACTATATTAGTTGCCTTAGTTACTTTAGGAGGTATTCAAAGAATTTCAAAGGTTGCTGAAAAGGTAGTGCCATTTATGGCAGCATCTTATATATTAGCAGCAGTAATACTAATATTATGTAATATAACACAGGTTCCTGATGCTATATCTTTAATTATAAGAAGTGCATTTAATCCAGAAGCAGCCCTTGGAGGTGCCCTTGGAATTACAGTTCAAATGGCAGTACAAAAGGGTGTAGGAAGAGGAGTATTTTCTAATGAAGCAGGTCTTGGCAGTGCACCAATAGCTGCCGCTGCAGCAAAGACTAAGTCACCAGCTAAACAAGGATTAATTTCTATGACTGGAACATTCTTTGATACTATATTAATTTGTACAATGACTGGTATTGCAATTGTTCTTACAGGAGCTGTGGACAGTGGAGCAGAAGGAGCTGCTCTTACAACAGAAGCATTTAAGATGGGGCTTCCTATTGCAGTAGTAGGAAAGTATGTTGTAAATATTGGTTTAATATTCTTTGCATTCACAACAATATTAGGATGGAATTACTATGGAGAAAGATGTATAGAATATCTAGGTGGAGTAAAGGCTATAATGCCATATAAATTAATATTTATAGTATTGGTTGCAATTGGACCATTCTTATCTCTAGATTTAGTATTTATTATTGCAGATATAGTTAATGGATTAATGGCTTTACCCAATCTTATAGGATTAATTGGATTAAGAAAAGTGGTAATAGAGGAAACAGAAATTTATTTTGAGGAATTAAAAGAAAAAGATATATTATTAAATAAAGTTGTAAATTGAGATAATGAGATAAATAAAAAGAGCTTGAGGTATTTAGACACCTAAGCTCTTTTCAAATTGTCAATATGTAATACGAAATTTATTCTCGGAAGTTACTGTTTCTATCTTTTTCATTGAGTAATCATCAACTCTTATAAAACCATTTCCTTTTTTTAATAAAAGGATAAATTTATTAATATCATCTTCTCTGCCTTGAGCTTCAATTTCAACATTACCATTAGAAGCATTTCGTACATATCCAGTAATATTTAGTTTTGCAGCATTCATTTGAGCAAAATATCTAAAACCAACACCTTGGACTCTTCCTGTAAAAATTAAAAAAAATCGTACCATACTTTACCTCCTAAATTAATTATTCAAGATAAGTAAAGTATAGCACAATTTTTAATTAATAACTTCCAATTCTAATCCATTCATCATTTAATATCTCAAGTGTACTCTTAGATGGATTATGGAATATTTCACAATTATCTAAGGTTTCTTTAGATGGATAATTTTCTTTAATGTCTTCTGGAAGAGCCTCATAGGCTTTAATTACAGGAGTGTAGTAACCTATATATTCAACATTTTCAAGCGCATTTTCAGGATCACATAAGAAATTTATAAAGGCTTCAGCACCTTCTTTATTTGTAGCTGTTTTAGGTATAACCATTGAATCATACCATTTATTAGAACCTTCTTCAGGAACTACATATACAAGATTAGGATTTTCGCTCAGTATGTAATTAGCATCACCAGACCATACAGTTGCAATAGCAGCTTCGCCGCTTATCATCATATCTTTAACTTCATCAACAACCCATGCTTTAGTGATTTTATTTGCCTTAAGTTCTATAAGAGAATCAGTAGCCTCTTTTATCTCTTCAGCATTAGTAGTGTTCATAGAATATCCTAATCTCTTTAGGGCTAATCCAATACTATCTCTTACTGAATTAAATATCAGTACTTCACCCTTATATTTCTTATCCCACAAAGCATTCCAAGAAGTAATTTCTTCTCCAGTAAATTCAGGATCATATATTATTCCTATAGTACCCCACATGTAAGGTACAGAATATTTATTCTCAGGATCAAAAGAAAGATTTTTAAATTCATCACCGATATATTTATAGTTAGGAATATTATTATAATTTATTTCATCTGCTAAGTTTTCACTTATTAGTTTTTCAATCATATAGTCCGATGGAAAAACTAAATCGTAAGATGTACTTCCAGATGTAAGTTTAGAATACATATTTTCATTTGTATCATATGTAGAATAGTTTACAGTATATCCTGTTTCTTCTTCAAATTTGCTTATTAAATCTTCATCTATATAATCTGCACAGTTGAAAACATTAATAACTTTAGAAGAGTTTTCTTTCTTAGAACATCCGCTCATAAATCCTAGAGAAAGTAAAAGTACACAGCTTAAAGAAACTAATTTCTTAATTCTTTTCAATATTATCACCGCCTGCAGATTGTTTTTTGTTAATGATAAGTAATAAAGTTAATACAACAAGAAATATTATAGTTGATAAAGCATTTATTTCGGGTTTTATACCACGTCTTGCCATTGAATAAATTTCAATAGAAAGGTTTGAAACTCCATTACCTGTTGTAAAGAAAGAAATAACAAAATCATCTATGGACATAGTGAATGCCATTAAGAATCCTGATACAATACCTGGTTTTATTTGAGGTATTATGATTTTTCTCATAGCATACATTGGAGTAGCACCTAAATCAAGCGCAGCATCAGTTGTATTTTTAGGAAGCTGCTTAAGTTTTGGTAAAACTGAAAGTATAACATAAGGAATACTAAAAGTTATATGTGCTAAAAGCATTGTTGTAAATCCAAAATCAAGCTTTAAAAAAATAAATAATGACATTAAAGCTATACCTGTAACTATATCAGGATTTAATACAGGCATTTGGTTAATGTTTAATAAAACTTTTTTAGTAAAATTATTCTTCATATGATGAATACCAATGGCTGAGACAGTACCTATAATAGTTGAAATAACAGAAGAAAGAACTGCAATTAAAACTGTATAGTAAAGGGCAGACATTAAGCTTTCATTTTGAAATAATTGAGCATACCAATCTAAAGTAAATCCTGACCAGTTAGCCATACTCTTTGATTTATTAAAAGAAAAAACCATAAGAGTTACAATAGGAGCATAAAGGAATATAAAAATTAAAGTAAGATAAAATTTTTGCATAAAGTTATTATTCTTTTTTACCATAATCCTGTACTCCCTTCTTTGTCATCATCACTAAATTTATTCATAATAGCCATAGAAATTAATATAACAATCATCATAATAACGGAAATTGCTGAACCTAAATTTCTATTTCCCATAGTAGTAAATTCTTGTTCTATAAGGTTACCTAAAAGCATGTATTGTCCGCCACCTAAAAGACTTGAGATAACAAAGGTTGAAACGGCAGGCATAAATACCATAGTGATACCTGACATAACACCTGGAAGGCTTAAAGGAAAAATAACCTTTCTAAAAATATATTGTTTATTTGCACCTAAATCAGAAGCGGCTTGAATGTAGCTTTGATCCATTTTATTTAATACAGTGTATATAGGAAGCACCATAAAAGGTAAGAAGTTATAAATCATACCTAAAAGTACGGCACCATCATTGTATAAAAATCCTATAGGACTAATTCCAAAATGGCTTAAAAAGTTATTAACTATACCGGTTTTACCTAGGATAGGCATCCATGCATATGTTCTAAGAAGAAAGTTCATCCACATTGGTAAAACGAATAACATAATTAAAAGATTACGCTTTTTTTCATCAATCTTAGAAATTATATAAGCAACAGGATAACCTAAAACTAAACATCCTATAGTTGAAATTAATGCTAATTTTATTGAACGATAAAATATTTTTATATATTGACTTCTAAATAGTCTTGTATAATTGTTTAAAGTAAAAACATAACCATTTTCAGTAACTTCAGTAAGGCTAAAAAATAAAACTATTAAAAGAGGGATAACTATAAATAATCCACTCCAGAAAATATATGGATAGCTTGCGATAGATCTATTTTTTTTATTCATTTTCACTCACCTTTTTCATAATGTGAATATCTTCAGGATAAATATCAAGACTTACTTTAGTTCCTTCTTCAAAGTGTTTTGTATTATGTACTATCCATTCATAACCATTTTCTTCAACTATCATTTCATAGTGAACACCTCTAAAGATAACTGATTTTATAGTTCCATGAAGGACTCCAGTTTCATTAGAATAAATTTTAACATCTTCTGGTCTAACTACAACATCAATATTTTCATTAGAAGAGAAACCTTTATCCACACATTGAAATACATGATTTCTTAATTTAACTTTGAAGTCTTCTATCATAATACCTGAAAGAATATTACTTTCACCAATGAAATCAGCAACAAAAGCATTTGCAGGTTCATTATAAATATCTTCAGGAGAACCCTTTTGCTGTATAATACCATTATTCATAACAACAATAGTATCAGACATTGTAAGAGCTTCTTCTTGATCATGAGTTACAAATATAAATGTTATACCTAATTTTTGTTGAATATTTTTTAGTTCTAACTGCATTTCTTTTCTAAGCTTTAAGTCTAAAGCACCTAAAGGCTCATCAAGAAGTAATACTTTAGGTTCATTAACAAGAGCTCTTGCAATAGCAATTCTTTGCTGCTGTCCACCAGAAAGTGAATCTATTTTTCTTTTTTCAAAGCCTGATAAAGAAACCATTTTAAGCATTTCTTTAACTTTCTTATCTATTTCGTCTTTTGGAAGTTTTTTGATTTTTAGTCCAAAAGCAATATTTTCATATACGTTCATATGAGGGAATAATGCATATTTTTGAAAGACAGTATTAAGTTGTCTTTTGTTAGGGGCTAAGCTAGAGATATCTTCTCCGTTAAATAAAACTTCACCCGAGTCTGCATTTTCAAAACCAGCAATAATTTTTAAAGTAGTTGTTTTACCGCATCCAGAAGGACCTAGTAATGTTAAAAATTCATTGCTTTTAATATTTAATGATAAATTATCAAGTACAGTGTTATCACCGTATTTTTTATTAATACCTTTTAATTCAATAATATTATTATCCATCATAAATACCTCTTTCTAAATTAAAATGATGGGGGAGTACTTATCCAAATAACTTTGGCAGAAGTTTTACCCGCATTTGAAATATAGTGGTTTTCTCGTGGTTTAAAATAGAAACTCTCACCTTTTTTTACTTTATGCTTTTTACTTCCTATATGTAAAATTATAGTTCCAGATAGAACATAGCCAAATTCTTCACCTTCATGAGGTTCCTCTTCAACATATCTTCCTTCTGGTTCTAAAGTCAGCATTATTGGTTCCATCTCATTTTTCTGAGCATTAGGTACAAGCCACATAAGCTGATATTTTAATTCAGAATCATCTTTTTCAAACATATCATCAGCTTTAAATGTTACTCTTTCTTGTTCTTTATCACTGAAAAATTCAGTAGGGTTTGTTCCTAAAATCTCCAAGATGTCCATTAATGTAGCGATAGAAGGAGAGGTTAAATCATTTTCAACTTGTGATATGAAGCCTTTAGATAATTCACATCTATTAGCAAGCTCTTCTTGAGTAAGCTGTTTTTCGATGCGAAGTCGTCTTATCTTTTCTCCAATTTGCACAAAATCACCTACAATCTATATATACTAAACTGTGTGTTTAAGATTACTAAACAACAAAGAACATTATATAAACTTTATTAATTAAAATCAATATTTTTTTAAATTTTTCCTCGAAAAAGTTTTAATGGTCTAATATCACTAAAAATCTGATTCTGTAAGAAGTTAGTAAGAGTTGAAGTTTAGTAGTAAAATGAAAATTGTTTACTAATACTAAGACGGTATAGTTTTTGTAGATAGTTAATATAATATACATAATGTTTAATATTTGCTTTGTGAAGCTATTGATAATATACGCTAAATATGAGATATTTATTATGAAGACATATAAAGAAAATTAGGTGGTTTAATATGGCAGAAATTAGTGGTACATATAGAAGAAATGGAAAAAATGTGTATATAAAGCAGCCTGACTACAAAGATTTAAACTTTGTATCTAAGTTGTGGTCAGATGAAGAAACGATGAAGGATGTTGGTGGAGTATTTCATTTTCCAGAAAATAAGTGGGAAATGTTCTATAAAAAAATGGTTTATCCAACGGATGGAAAGAATTTTTACTGTCTTGTTTATACTATAAGAGATAAAGCTATTGGTGAAGTGAGTTTTCATGGATTTGATTCTGTTACTAAGATAGCAAGATTTAATGTGAAAATTCATTATAAATATAGAAAAAAAGGCTATGGTGAAGAAGCTTTAAGGCTTTTATTTGAATATTTCTTTTTAGAATTTGGTGGAGAAATGATAATGGATAGTATTCCAACAGATGAAGGAGTGCGAGTTGCTAAAAGGTTAGGATTTAGTGAAGTTGGACAATATAAGGATGGAACTAAAATGAAAGTAACTAAAGATGAATTCTTAAACTATAGAGAAAGATGCTGCAAAAACGTATCTATATTAGTTTATGATGGAATGAATATGAATGATTATGCATGTGTTCATGATTCACTAAATTTAGTTAATAGAATAAATGATGAAATGTTTAAGGTATCTGTTATGTCCTTAAGTAATAAAGTAACCTTAGATAACGGACTTATTTTAGAAGTTAATTCGGAAGACCCAGATACATATAAGCCAGATATAATTGTTCTTCCAGGAGGAAATAATGTAGAGAAGCTTACAAGGGATAATGAAGTTATTAAATTCATTTTAAAGAATTTTAATGATTGTGATTATATATGTGGTTTAGGCGAAGGTATAAGACTACTTATAAGATGTAGAGCATTAGATGGAATAATGGTTCCTAAGTTTTGTTCTGATATTGAAAATTATATTGAAAAATATAAAATAAGTGATAAAAACTTCTGTGATAATGGTAAAATATTATTAAGTTCTAATTATATAGGAAACTTTGAGATGATTATTTCTATTGTTGAAAAAGTAGGGGGACTAGATATTGCAAATAAGTTAAAAAAAGAATTAGGGTTTAATGAATGTAATTCTTTTATAGGTGTGAATGTGTAGAGTATTGTTTATGTGGAGGTATTTATGAAAAGTAAGAGAAGTAACATTATAGCTGTAGGCCTGCTCATTATACTTTTTATTATAGCTGGGGTATGTATATATACTTATATTGGAGCTGGATCAAAAGAAAATAAAGCAGCAAAATCATATATGCATATGCTTCAAGAAAAAGATATGATTGATAAAGATATAGATGTAAAGAGGTGCAAATCTGTTAAAAAGAGTGATCCTTCAAAGACAGAAGAATATTATAGCGTAACGATAGATAAGTATGCTATAGATATTGATGCAAAATATAATGTTATTGGTTTTAATAATCAAAAGAGTAAAGCTGATTCTGAAAATATAACGATAGATAGGGCTAGGGAAATTGCAGAAGACTATGTAAAAACTTTATATAATGGCGAATGCATATTTAAAGAAGTTGTTAAGGAAGAAGAATCTCAAAAAGTACCATATTATACTATGCTTTTTGCAAAGTGCAAAGATGGTATACCTTATTATACTTATAGTGTGTCTCTAAAGATAAACAAGGAAAGTGGTAAGTTAGATGGTTTTTCAAATTCATCAATCAATATAGAGCCTAAGACAAGTGTTATAAATATAGATAAAGAAATGGCAGAAGAGAATGTTAAAGAATTCTTTTCTAAATTAAATACTTTTGTAGAGTTTGATGAGGAAACATATAAATGTTTTAGTGAAGATAAAGATAAAACTGAATTGGAATTATGTTATATAGTATCTGTA
>CAKVFO010000054.1 GCA_934746785.1 uncultured Clostridium sp.
TCTTTCATTTGATTCAATAAAACTACGTTTTGTATCCTCCTGTTCACATTTAACTTTTGTTTTACTCTCATTGATTTTTATGCCTAGATTAATTACTTAATCAACATTAGACTCTAGAGTCTTAATAAGCTCATTAGGATTTACATCATCAAATATTCTTTTTTTTCTATCTTTACCTTTCTCTGATTTACTATTTGTTTTCTTCTCCCATTATGACTTTATTAATTTTGTAATATATTTTGTTGTCTTTATATATTCCTCTTGAAGTTTATAAACTTCTTTTTTAATCTTATCTATCGCCCGCTGCTCTTCATCCTTGCTCTTTGCAGTATTGTATATATTTGAAAGCTCTTTTTTGTATACCTCCAACTTACAATCCAGTTTAATTTTTTCTTTTTCACATTTTCTATTAAGCTCTTCTTGTAAAACTTCTACCTCATAGGATTTAGCTTTTTTAACTTCCGAAACTGTTTCATCAGCCGCTTTATTTTTTATGTCACACTGAATTTCTATCTCTTCAGTAATTTTCTTCTCTGCACTATAATTTATAACGCTGTCAGTAAATTTAATAACCTGATAAAATTTCTGATTTTCATTAATGCTCTTTTCTACCTCCTGATCTAAAAGAAGTCTATTAGCTACATCTGAAAGTAGACTACTATCAAAATTATTTAATAGTTCTAAAGTCCTAAGCACAGTACGATAATTATTAAGTTTCTTCATTTTCATTCTTAACTTAAAAACTAAAATTCTATGTTCAAGTACTATATTATCGCATTTATCAAATTGATCATCTTCTGTAATACTACATGCACTATCTATATTTACTTTTCTAAAATAACTTCCATTTTCAAGCTTTACTTCTGCATAAAGTTTTTCTACTTCTTTCTCTTCAAGATGTTGTTGAATTTCAGAACTCAAAGCACTTAATAAAAACTCCTTACTATTACTAACATTTTTATTAAGATATAGTTCAGGAATTATCTTACTTTTTAATTTTGAGCAATTATCTAAGTAAGATGCCTCAATAAGTTCAACATTGTCACTACTGATTATGCCATTATAACAATTAACAACTCCTTTAATTTCATTCTCATACTCTTTTACAAAACAGATAAGTCTATAATAACTTTCACCTAATTCAGTAAGAAAATACCTTCCTTCCTCACTTTCTACAAGTCCACTTTTAGTTAAATAGTTCACTTCTTGTCTCACAATATACTCACTTAATTCAATTATGCTACTAATATCTTGAATATCATACTCCGCCCCCAATGTATAAATTAAATACTTGGTAAATTCATCCATTTCATCAAGATTTGATGATTCTACTACAACCTTAGCCTTTTTCATAGGGCAGTAAACAGTTATACTTTTCTTCAGCTTATATCTTTGATTATTTCTATCATTCATCTTAACTCCACCAATAATTTATATTTCCACTTATTATTTACAATTTTATCGCTAAAAGTAATTTAACTCTATACATGTCTCCTTATTTTATATAAAAAAAACACCTCCAACATCAACATTGAAAGTGTTTTACTTATCCAAATCCTCTTCTATTTTCTAGCACAGTTCTTAGCTGTACCCTTTAATATCCCCATAGCATGATCAAGCTCACTTATAATATACTCCAAGCACTCAGTCACAGCCTTAGGACTTCCTGGCATATTAACTATTAAAGTTCCCTTTCTAATACCAGCTGCTGCTCTGCTTAGCATTGCTCTCTTAGTAAACTGCAAACTATAAGCTCTCATAGCTTCAGGAATTCCAGGAACCGCTCTTTCCACAATATCCATAGTAGCTTCTGGCATAACATCTCTTGGTGAAAAACCTGTTCCACCTGTAGTTAATATTATGTCAGCTGCATCCTCATCTGCTATTCTTTTCATTTCATTACTAAGCATTTCCCTATCATCAGGAAAAACCTTCATAAAAGAAACCTCATAACCATTATTTTTAACTATTTCAGCTATAACTGGTCCGCTTTTATCTTCTCTTTCTCCCGCAAAACCTGAATCACTGCTAGTTATAATTGCTACTCTGTACATATAGTAAACTCATCTCCTACTTTAATTTTTCCTCCGTGAATTACCTTTGTAAATACACCTTCCCTTGGCATAATACAATCTCCTACTCTATGGAATATTTCACATTGTGAGTGACACTTCTTACCTACTTGAGTTAATTCTAAAACTACATCATTGCACTTAAATCTTGTTCCTACTGGAAGAGTCTTAAAGTCATATCCTTCAACTAATAGATTTTCACCAAAGTCACCATCAACAACATTTCCTCCTCTTTCATTAAATTCCTTTACTCTGTCATAAGATAAAAGACTTACTTGTCTATGCCAGTTGCCGCCATGAGCATCATTTTCTAACCCATATCCTTCAACTACATTACATTCCTTAACGTTCTTCTTTACTGTTCCTCTTTTTTCACTTATGCAAACTGCTATTACCTTACCCATTACTTTTTCCTCCTAAGTTTTTAGCCTCCTATTTGAGACATTCCTTTAATTTCTATATGATCTTCTTTAGCTTCATTTCTAAATTTATGGCTTTCAGGTTTATGATAAATAGTATCCTTAATAACTTGTATTATTTCTTCATCAGATTTTCCTTCTCTTAAAAGCACCTTTAAATCACTGCCTGTTTCATATTGAAGACATTTCTTTAAAAATCCTTCTGAAGTAAGTCTTACTCTGTTGCAGGAATCACAGAACTTATGATTTACTGCACTTATAAAACCAATCTTTCCTTTAAAGTTTTCTAAACTATAATATGTACCAGGCCCATTACCAAGCTTTCCATGATACTCTGTTAATTTACCTATATGTCTTTCAATGATTTCTTTAATTTCATCATCACTATAGCCCTTCATATTTCTTCCTAAGCCTATGGGCATAAGTTCTATGAAACGTACACTAAGATTTTTATCTTTTGCTAAATTAACTAAACTTAAGATTTCCTCTTCACTTTCACCTTTAATAGGTACACAGTTTAACTTAACCTTAAGATTTTCATAGGTTAAACATTTATCTATAGCTCTTAATACCTTATTAAGGTCACCAATTCTAGTTAATTCCTTAAACTTCTTAGCATCTAAAGTATCAATACTAATATTTACTGCATCTAATCCTGCTTTAACTAGTGAGTCTATTTGGTCTTCTAATAAAATACCATTAGTAGTTAAAGTAACATTATCTATTCCTTCTATATCCTTAATAGACTTTATTAATTTATGAAGATCCTTTCTAACTAAAGGTTCTCCTCCAGTAATCTTAACCTTGCTTATTCCTACCTTAGCAAAGTTTTTACAAAGTCTTATAATTTCTTCATATGTTAATATTTTTTCATGTTCTGTAAGAGTTATACCCTCTTCAGGCATACAATAAACACATCTTAAATTACATCTATCAGTTATAGAAATTCTTATATAATCAATATTTCTATTAAAAATGTCCTTCATTAGTTTCTCCCTTTTATAAATTCAATAATCAAATTTACTATTGAATCTATATCATTTAAGTTCACTGTATTTATACTGCTCTTAAAGTCCTCTATATCAGTTGCTACAGCTAATATAGTTTCTTCTTTACACACACATTCTGTAGAGTTGCCCTTTCTTACTATTTCTATCTTTGGATAATCAGAATATTTAAATCCTTCTAATATAATAATATCTGCTTCACTAAAGTAAGAAATAAGCTCCTCTTCCTCAGTATTTTGTTGTTCTTTAATTATCATAAACTTATTTTTTGAAAATATTGCAGTACCATAGGCTCCTGCTTTTCTATGTTTAAAGGTATCAGTACCTTCTATATCACATTCAAAATCATGGCCGTCATGCTTAACTGTTGCTGCCTTAAATCCTTTTTCATTAAGCTTTGGAAGAATTCTTTCTATTAAAGTAGTTTTTCCTGAATTCTTTACACCGCTTACAGCTAATAATACTGGTTTACTTTTCTCTTTCATTTATAAATACTCCAGATTTACCGCCAGTTTTTTTAGAAAGATGAATATCACCCATCTCCATAGATTTATCTATTGCCTTACACATATCATAAATAGTTAACAGCGCTATATTAACACCAGTTAAAGCTTCCATTTCAACTCCTGTTTTACCATTAACCCTTGCTGTACATATAGCTTCAATATAATTTTCTTCTTCATTTATATTAAAATCTATGCTGCATTTAGTAATCATTAAAGGATGGCACATAGGTATAAGCTCCCATGTTCTTTTAACAGCTATAATACCTGCAACTCTTGCTACTCCTAAAACATCACCTTTTTCAACCTTATCATTAATAACTGCATCCATAACAGCATCATTAACATATATTTTTCCCTTAGCAATAGCTTCTCTTTTAGTAATGTTCTTATCAGAAACATCCACCATTACAGCATTACCTTTTTCATCAAAATGAGTTAATTTATTTTCCATAAAACTTTCACCTCTATATTAAAACAATATCAACCTTGTCACCCTTATTTAAAGCTTCTGTTCCAGCCTTTATATCTATAAGGCAATTACAGCCATTCATTGATAAAAGCATACCTGAAGCATGTTTGTTGCTTGTAAGTCTTACCTTTCCATCTTCATAAAAGGCTCTTATAAATCTTCTTGTCTTGCTCTTCTTATTAAATTCACTTTCAAGAACTGCCTCTATTCTCTTAGTTTTAACAGTTTTGTCACTACTCATCTTAGCTAAAGCTGGTCTTCCTAAAATCTCAAAGGTAGCTAAAGCTGCAAAAGGATTTCCTGAAAGGCTTAATACAGGCTTATCTTTAAAACTCCAAAACATAGCTGGAGTCCCTGGCTGTAAATCAACCTTCCAGAAGTGTCTTTCAGCTTTTAGTATAGGAATTACTTCATGGAAAATATCCTTCTTTCCTACAGATACTCCTCCTGTAGTTAAAACAAAGTCAGCTTCATCTATAACACTATTAATTTCCTCTGCTACCTTTTCACCACTGTCACCAATATGCATAGCTTTAAAAACATTAAATCCTAAAGATAAAAGTCTTGCTCTTAAAAGATGAAGATTTGTATCATATATTTTTCCTTCTCTTAAAGCTTCTCCTGACATTTGAACTTCATCACCTGTTACAAATAAAGCTATCTTAGGTTTTCTAAAGACCTTAACCTTAGTAAAACCAACGCTGCTTAAAATACCAATGTGAACATAAGTAAGCTTTTCCCCCGCATTTATTAAAAGATCATTTTCCTTTATATCTTCACCACAAAAACAGTAATTACTTAAATCCTTAAGTTCTGAATATACTAAAACTTCATCCATTCCTTCATTAGTATCTTCCTGTCTAATTACTGCATTACAGCCTTCTGGAAGTTTAGCTCCTGTCATTATTCTTATAGCTTCCCCTTCCTTTAAGTTCACCTTAGAATAACCACCTGCAAAAACTTCATCTACTACCTTAAGCTTTATAGGATTCTCTCTTGAAGCTCCTTTAGTATCCTTGGCTATAATGGCATAACCATCTAAAGGTGATTTATCAAAAGGAGGATTAAAGATAGGAGAATAAACACTTTCTGCACATACTCTTCCTAAGGCTTCCTCTAAAGATACCTCTTCAATATCTTCTATTTTATAGCTGTTTTCTTCTATAATCTTTACAGCTTCTTCAAGTTGAATTCTTATCATATAAAATTAAACTCCTTTTCCAAACTCGCATCTTGGATAAGTACATACCTCACATGAGAAACAAAGTCCTCCATGCCCCATTCTTGCTATATCCTTCTTAGTAACTTTAACTCCTGCTGCTATCCTTGGAAGAATCAAATCAAAAATTGTTGCCTTTGAATACATTACACAGCCTGGAAGTCCCATAATTGGTGTTCCATCTTCAAAGTATCCAAGTAAGAACATTGCTCCTGGAAGTACTGGTGCTCCGTAAGTTACAATCTCTGCTCCACTCTTTCTAATTGATGCTGGTGTTAAATCATCAGGGTCCACACTCATTCCCCCTGTACAAAGAATCATGTCTGCACCATTTTCCTTCATTTTAGTTATAGCATTTACTATCATTTCACTGTTATCATCACAGATTTCATGGAATACTACTTCTATTCCATAATTTTTTAATTTATTAATTATTACTGGTGTGAAAGTATCTTTAATTCTCTTATGATAAACTTCACTTCCTGTTGTAACAACCCCAGCCTTCATCTTCTTATAAGGAAGAAGTTCTAAAAGAGGTTTATCTCCTGCTATCTTTTGAGCTTCCTTTAATTTTGCTTCTTCTATTATTAAAGGAATAACTCTCATACCAGCAAGTTTATTTCCCTTTTTAACTGCATAATTAGTATGTCTAGTAGCAATAACTATTTCATCTAAAGAATTTATCTCTTCTAATCTGTCTATATCAACTCTAAATAATCCATCTATATCAGCTTTAAGCTCAATTTTTCCTTCTCTAATTTCAGAAGAAACCATATGATCATTTTTACATATATCATGAAGAATTAGTGCCGCTTCATCTTCATGTAACATTCCTTCTTTCTTTTCCCATATGTATAAATGTTCTTTTCCTATTGATAAAAGCAGTGGAATATCTTCTTCTGTTACTACATGACCTTTTCTAAAAGGCGTATCCTTTACTACATCCTTTACTATTCTTGTTATATCATGACATAATACGTGTCCTACTGCATCTTCTGTTCTTATTTTTTTCATGTGTTTACACCCTTTCGTTGGTAAAATTAATACCAGTCAATTGAAAGCTTACTTTTCAACTCTCTGCTACTAACTTAATAATCAGTGCTCCCTTTGGAAGGCTTAAGAGTATTTACTCTTTAGAGTAAAAGAATATTTACTCTTGAGAGTAAGAGAGTATTTACTCTTTTTATTTAAATTTTCTATATATTAAAAAGAGAGCTACATTAATCTTTGTTATAAAAACCCACGACTAATATAGCTCAATCTATTAAAAAGAATATTTACCATACAGTAGTATTCTTTCCTCAAATTCTTAATTTTATGCATCTAATTAAAAATCCTCCTTTTCAAACATGGAAGGCTAATTCGTTTCCTACTAAAACCCTGAAGACTAAATGTCTTGACGCAATATCATAGGTAAAGTAACCCTTAGATATTTTTGTTCGGAGCTATATTTAATTTCTATTTAATTTTTTGTATTCCTCTGGATCATTTACATTAATAAGGCTCTTATTAAGTTTATCCTCTTCTTTAAGTTTTATTATTCTGCCATTTATATTTTTCACTAAATTAACAAGTTTATAATCTTTTCTTTTAATCATTTCCTCTAACTTAGGCAATATATTTCTATTATAAACTGCGCCTAAAGGATATAATCTATTTTCAGAGTCCTGAAGCACGACAGAGCTGTCATCTTCCTTTATAGATTCTATTAAAAACTTCACAAACTCTTTATTAACTCTTGGCATATCACAAGGCAAAACTAAGATAAAATCACAATTCATTTTTTTAAAAGCTGAATACATACCGCCTATTGGCCCTATATCTTTATATTCATCCTCTATTAAATGAAGGTCTAAAGATTTATACTTTTCTTTCTCATCAACTGAAATATATATTTTATCTATATCTTCTAAAGCATCTATTATGTTTTCAATAAAGCTTTTATTATTAAAGGATAAAAACGCCTTATTATTTCCCTTCATCCTGCGGGATTTTCCTCCTGCGAGGATTACTGCACCTATTTCCAAAGTAAATCACAACCTTTATTCTTCTGTTTCATAGCTTCTTACAAGCATAGCTGCAAAATTATAAAGTACATAAGCAATTATTGCTGTTGTAGCATAAATTTGAATTCCACTTAACTCTTTAACCATACTTCCTAAAGTCACATAACCTTGAGCTGTTAAGAAAGCTGACATCTTAATTGATGCAACAATACCTATTGCCATAGGGAAGGTTAAACCTGCAAACCCTGGATAAAACTTATATCTAAAGAATGCTGGTGTTTTTATAGCTATAAATACTAATGCACAAAGAACAGCTGCATATAATAAACTTACTAATAAAAAGTTTGGTTCTTTAATAAAGTTTAAATAACTTACAACACAAAGACTTGATGGTGCAAGTACTATTGCTTGTGTATGGAACATTGCATCTTTTATTGGATGCTTTATTAATCTATAAATCATAAATGGTATTATTAAAGCAAATACAGCTATTCCATAGTAAACTACTATTTTTCCTATTAGAGGCTCATTCATTACTCCTCCAACAACTGTAGAAACCATTATACCATTGTAAGTAACAAACCAGCTAGGAACAAATGTATCCATATTTACACCTTTAATTACATTTCTATATGTAAATATTAGAATATGAATAGCATGTAATATTAATCCTATAAACCAAAGTGCCTTACCAATAGTATTATTAAAATCATAGTAATAACTTCCTAGTATCATAGTTATCATTGTAAATCCTGCATATAAACTTGCTGGCACTGTATTTGAGTACTCTTTTACAACTGTCTTTGGATACTTGCATATTTTCACAATATAACAAAGTAATATTATTGTTGCTGCTATCATAGTTAAATGTCTTACCCATGTATATCCTAAAGTTAAATATACATTAGATAAAGTTGCTGCACCTACCATTGTTGGAAGCACTGGTACAGGTAAATTTTCAATCTTCTTTAAAAAATTCTTCATTAGTATCCCTCGCTAACTATTTGTATAAGAATCTACATTGTTCATCTGTATTGAAGAAATCAGAATAATCTATGGTAAATAGAGGTTTCTTAACTCTTGATACATCTATTTTTCTAGCTATAAGCTGAGTTATAATACCTGCATAAGATAAATCACCTTGGATTATTGCCCCTTCAATCTTTCCATCTTTGTGAATTATCTTTTTATAGTTTCCATTATCATCTTCTTCAATTTCTACAATATAAGTTTCATCTGGTGCTGTATTTATACCTAATGACATTGTAGGAATTCCTAAGAAGTTCATTGTTGACTTACTAGCAAAGAAATCAGTCATTTCAGATGCTACACCAGTCATGTTGTTAGCTGCTATTATACCTTCTTTAGTAGCTACTGGCCATATAGGATTTCTTCCTGTAACATCTCCTGCTCCATAGATGTAATCAATGTTAGTTTTCCCAGTTGCATCAATTAATAAACCAAATCTATCACATTCTACTGAAGAATTTTCTAAGAATGCCATATTAGATCTTACACCTGCACAGCATATTAAAAGATCACAAGGAATAGTTTCTCCTGTAGTTAATAAAATACCTGTGATGTTTTCATCTTCATCAACAATAAGTTCTTTAACACCTTTTTCATAGTATTGCTTAACACCATGCTCAGCAAAAGCATTTTCATAAGTTGATGCTGCTCTCTTATCTAATTGAATAGATAACATTCTGTTTTGCATTTCTACTAAAGCAAGTTCTTTTCCATATTCTAAAAGACCAGTGATTACGTCTATACCAACAAGTCCAGCTCCCATTATTACAATGTGTTTTACGCTGTCTTTTCTTGCTTCTGCCATAATAGCTTCACAATCATCAAAGTTTCTGAAACCAATAGAATTTTTAGCTTCTCTTAAATGTGGTATTGGCGGGAAGAATGTATGTGATCCTGTTGCTATTAAAAGCTTGTCAAATTCTACTTCTCTTCCATCTTCTAAAATAACTTTCTTGTCTTCTGCATTAAGACCTGTAGCAGATACACCTTTAATCCAGTTAATCTTGTTATCTTCTATGAAATTGTCTTCCATAAATTCAAGTCTCTTAACGTCACGAATACCTTCCATATAGTGGTGAAGTATACATCTTGAATAAATCTTATCATCCTTTGATATTAAAGTAATTTCTGCATCTTTATCATTGTTTCTAAGTTGTCTTAAGCCACTTATACCTGCTGCTGAAGCTCCTATTACTACATATTTCATAAGCCAATTACACCTCCGCTAAAGTGATAGCGCCCATTGGACATTTTGCTACACATTGAGGGTCACTTCCATCTTTCTTGCTGCAGCTTGTACACATATCACATTTCATTATTTCTAAATATTTTAATCTATCACTCTTTAATACTCCGAATGGACATGCCATAATACACATATAACAGCTTGCACATCTGTTTTTATCATATTGAACAAATCCAGTTTCTTTATCTTTGTGCATTGCACCAGTCATACAAGTATAAACACATTCTGGTCTATCGCAGTGACGGCAGAATATTGGAGTTTCCTTTGAATTACTGTCTATAGTTACTCTATTTCTTGAGTCACATGAATCATGGCTTACAGCACATGCAGTAACACAAGTTAAACATCCTATACATTTACTTCTGTCTATCTTAATTCTTTTCATTGCCTATAGCACCCCTTACTTTTTTCTTATGTTAATTGGTGTTGTCTTATATGATGGTTCCTTTGAATATTTATCATATATTGCTGGTGTTAATTTATTACATTCAATATAGTGTAGTGGTACATATATTTCATCATATCTTACATTGTCAGTTACTCTTACTACAAAATCAGCAGATTGACCATTTATAGAATCAACAGTTATTGAGTCACCATTTTCAACTCCTAATTCTGCACAAAGCTTAGTATTCACAAGTGCATAAGCTCCCTTACGAGAAACATCATTAACAACTGTAATTTCTCTAGTTCTGCTTTGAGTATGCCATTGTCCTACTGTTCCTCTACCAGTATTTAATATATACGGGAATTCATCAGTATTAACTAATGGATTTTCCATAGGTTTTTCGAAAACAAATTTAGCTTTCTTTGAAGGAGTATAGTAAACACCATCTTCAAATAAACGTCTTTCATCTTCCTTTAATTCTTCCCCTTCTTTAAGCGGCCATTGGATACCCTTTGTACCTTCTAAAGCATCATAATCTACACCTGTAATGTCACATGGCATATTTCTTGTACATTCTTTCATTAAGTTGAACGTATCCCTTGGCGTCTGCCACTTACTCAAATCCATTCCTAAAGCTTTACCTATTCCTAGTAATACTTCATAATCAGTTCTTTCATTTGCTGCTTTTTCTAATGCAGGACGCATAGCTGAAATTCTTCTTTCAGTATTAATGAAAGTACCTTCCTTTTTAATACCTGGAACTACTGGTAAAAATACATCTGCTCCTTCTGAAGTTTCAGTATCAGCATAAATATCTTGTACTACTAATAATTCAAGCTTGTCCATAGCTTCTCTAAAGGATTCATTATTTATCCATGAATGTCTTGGATTTGTTCCAACTACCCAAAGTGCCTTTATTTCACCAGAGTTAACTCTTTCAATAATTTCATTATAAGTAGCAGTTGGTTTTAAGGCTAAGTAGCTTTCATCTACACCTAAAACTTCAGCAACTCTTGCTCTTCTTGCTTCGTTGTTGTAGTCTCCACCACCATAAAGTCCTGCTGTATTACTGAATAATCTTGAACCCATAGCATCACTTTGACCTGTTACAGAGTTAGCACCAGTTCCTTCTCTTCCAATGTTTCCAGTCATTAAAGCGATGTTTATTATAGCTTGAGCTGTTCTAACTGCTTCATATCCTTGGTTTATACCCATTGTCCACCAGAATGAAACTCTTTCACCTGCATGAATAAGCTCAACAAATTCAACTATTTGTTCTTCTGAAAGACCTGTTACATGAGCAGCCTTTTCTAAAGTATATTCCTTAACAAATTCCTTAAAGTCATCATATCCTTCAGTATGATTTGCTATATATTCTTCATTAACATAGTTCTTTTCAATTAAAAGATTAGCTGCTGTATAGAATAAAACTAAGTCAGACTTACCTTTAATTCCATAATAATAATCTGCCTGCTCTGCAGTTTCAGATCTTCTTGGATCTATTACTATAAGTTTCTTATTAGTATTTTTTCTTATTCTTCCCCAGAATATTGGATGAGTTACTACTGGATTTCCTCCTATTAAAACTATAGTATCTGAAAGTTCTGCATCCTTTAAAGTATATGGAGGAGCATCAAAGCCAAAACTTTGTTTATGAGCTACAACAGATGTTGCCATACAAAGTCTTGTATTACCATCTAAGTTAGCCTTTAATTCATTTCTCATTATATGACCTAAAAGAGCAAACTCTTCAAAAGGTAATTGACCAGTACTTATACCAGCTACACTTTCTTTTCCATACTTATTTTGTATTTGTAGAAACTTTTCTGCTATATACTTGTATGTTTCATCCCATTCCATAGATTTAATACTTCCATCAGCTTGTTTTACTCTTGGAAGTTCTGTAGCCTTAACTACTGTTTGTTGTTTGTCTAATGAAAGTCCCTTAATACATGAGAACCCATCATTAACTGGATAATCTTTTGTTGGTAAAACTTTTACTATCTTACCATCCTCTACATGAAAATCAATGTTACAAGCTAATGCACAATAATTACATGTTGACTGAACTCTTTTCATCAGTATTCCTTCTTTCCTCTTTTGTTTTTATATATAAACTTAATATTCTACAGCCTTAAGGTACTGCATAATATTAAAATTTTATCTTTAATTATCTACTGAATTGAAATGAATTCCACTCCAATATACTGTATCTTTCTTAATAACCTTTGGCCCTAAATCTACACCTTCTAAAGCCCATTTCTTATATTCTTCAAAGCCAACTCTATCTATTATATATCCTATATGTTCCTTTCTTGCTGGAGCATTTGGATCAATATACTTTTCTACAAATTTATAAGTATTTAAAATTATTTTAATAATACTTTCTTCATCAACCCAGATTAAGAAGTCTTCTCCAAGTCTTGGGTTCTTCTTACCTGTTCTACCCATAATAGCTAGTTTATAATATTTTTCTTTACTTCTTGTTAAAGCTCTTGTTGGACATTTAGTTATACAAACTCCACATCCAATACATCTTTCTGCATTTCTTTCAACTCTATAATTTTTACCTGAAAGACATCCTACTGATAAACTCTTACATGCTTTAATACAAGCACCACAGCTAATACATCTATCTGGATCATATTGTGGTTCAGTCATTCCTATAATTCCAAAGTCATGCATTCTTGCCTTACCGCAATCATTTGAACAACCAGTTAAACCTATTTTGAAATGAAGATCATGTGGGAACACTTCTCTTTCAATTTTCTTTGCTAATTCTGCAGTATTATAATTGGCAAAAGGACATACATTATTACCTATACATGCAGTAATATTTCTAGTTCCTGAAGCAGTATACCCTTTATCAGTTTCTTTAAGATTAATTTCAAGGCTTTCTATTATTGGTTGAAGAAGAGCTGTTACTGCATCCATATCTTCATATTTAATACCTTCTATTTCAAACCCTTGTCTTGTTGTTAAATGTACAAGACCATTTCCATATTTATCAGCTATTTCTTGAACCATTCCAAGAACTTCTGATTTTAAAAGTCCTCCTGGAACTCTAATTCTTGAATCACCAATTCCTCTTACTTTAGAAACTCTAAAAGCATTCTTTTTAAGTTTTTTAGTATTAATATCCATATCTTCTTAAGCCCCCTATTAATCTACTAGATTTTTGCCTTTTGAATAATTAAATACAGGACCATCTAAACATACATAAGTATCATCCATTTTACAATGTCCACATTTACCTATACCACAGCACATTTTTCTTTCATGAGAAATCCATATATTTTCTTCCTTAACTCCTCTTTTTAAGATTTCAAGGACTGTGAATTTCATCATCATTGGAGGTCCTACTACAATAAATGCAGTATTATCTATATCTTTAATTTCAAGTTCAGGAATATAAGCTGTAACAAGTCCAGTTTTTCCTTCATAGCCTTCTTCTGCTTTATCAACTGTTACTGTAAGATTTATTTTATCTTCCCAAGATTTTAAATCATCTTTAAATAAGATATCTTCTGGAGATTTAAATCCACATATTAAGTTAAAGTTTTCTGCTTCATCTTTGTGATCTGCAAAATATTCCACTACACCTCTTACTGGTGAAAGTCCTGTTCCTCCAGCAACTACTGTAATTTCTTTATTCTTATAGTCATTAACATCAAAACCATTTCCATATGGCCCTCTTAAGAATAATTTATCTCCTACATAGTTTGTAAATATTTCATTAGTTACTTTACCGACTCTTCTTATTGTAAGATCAACTGTATCTTCACCTATTCCACTTACTGATATTGGAGCTTCACCAAACTTTGGAAGAGAAACTTCAAAAAATTGTCCTGGTTTAACATCACCTTTATAAGACATTCTAAAAGTATACTCAATATCTGTATGTTTAATTACTTCCTTTATTTCTGATATAAATGGGATATATTCGTTATTCATTTACTCCACCTCTTTTAAAGCTTCTTCAAGTTTGTTAATACAATTTGAAAATGATATGTATTCTGGACAGACATCATCACATCTACCACATCCAACACACATATGATATCCAAAACGTTTCTTATAATCATAAACCTTATGCATCACTTTAAATCTCATTTTGTCACCATTTGCTTTTCTGAAAGATATATTTCCAGCCATATCTGTATATCCTGGAACCATACATGAAGCCCATACTCTTCTTCTTTCTCCCACATTTCCATTATCTCTATAGAAAATATCCTGCATACTAAAACATGTACATGTTGGACATACAAAGTTACATCTTCCACATGCTATACATCTTTCACTGTATTCATCCCACATCTTTGAGTTAAATACCTTAGTAGAAAGATTTTCAGGAATATTAACATGGACTTTATTTTCTGTCACAAAGTCAGGTGTTACTTCCTCTTCTTTAAATTTTTCTATCTTTATCAATTCATCTAATTCATTCCACTTAGAATCTATAACAGTAAATCCGTCTTCTACCTTTATGTATGCATCGTAGTTATCAGATTTATTGCTTCCCATATCAAGGCAGAAACAATTATCAAAGCTATTAGTACATCCCATTAAAATGAATTTAGTATTTTCTCTAAGTCTTTTATAATAAAAATCTTCTGGTCCATTATTTAAGTAAATTTGATCCATACGCTTTAATGCATGCATATCACAGCTTCTCAAAAATACTATTGCGCCTTTTTCTGGTGCCTTAGGAATTGTAATTTCATCCTCTGTAAAATAAAATAGTCTTTGTGTTATTGGTAATATTACCTCTTTAAAAGAATAATCTGATTTTTTGTCAAAAACTATTTCCTCTATTTTTAATACTTCTCCATATCTTATAACATCTATATCTGAAAATGTTCCATCTCCTACAAACACCTTTGGTGCGTAAATCATATAATTTTCAGAAAGTTTTTCAAAGATTGAATTAATACTTTCATTGACAATTCTGTAGCCCATTCTAGCACTCCTTTAATATATTGTTATTTTTTTCACTTTTAGTTTTGCACTTTTTTACTTAAGTTACTTTAATAATTATAATTTAATTTAAAAAAATACACCGTGATAATTATCACGATGTTTTTAAAAAAGTTGAAAAATTCAAAGCTCAAGGCAATTGAAAATCAATCTTAAATAGTTTTATGATTTGAAGAATTTTGCTAAATTATTTAATTTAGGTATTATAATTCTTTTATTTGTATATATTATTAATTCTTCTCTTTGTAGAACTTTCATAGCTCTAGAAACTGTCTCTCTGGGAGTTCCTAGAAAATCTGCAATATAAGTAATTGTTAAATCCATATTTATCATAATTCCATCTTTATGACCTACTCCATAATCACGTCCAAGTTTATAAATTTTAGCTGCTAGTTTCTTTTCAATCTTCACTGAAGATGGTGTATTCTTAAGCTGTCTATACATTCTTCTAGTCTTCATAGATAAAGAAATAATTATATTCTTACACAACTGAAAATCCTCTTCCATTATTTTTAAAAGTTCATTTTTATCAATCCCTAAAATATTAGCATTCATAATGACTTCACAGTTTATTGATGCTGGAAGATCTTTTATTATTACTTCATTAATTATTTTACCCCTATCTAACATAAAGATTACTTTTTTTTGGCCATTTTCATTTATCTTATATAAAGATACAGCACCACTTATTAAAAAATATATAATATTTACACGCTCTTTATCATAAAATAACATATGTCCTGTATCATATTTCTTTATTTCACTCATCTTTAATATTTTAGTGATAGTCTTTTCGTCAATGTCTTTAAATGACTCAAGTTGACTTAATTCTTTGCTTGTTATATTCATGTTTACACCTCTATTTTTTTCATAACGTTCAACCTCGTTATGGCTTTAACAATTATACATACTTATTATTTTTTTTCAATAGATAGCTTATTCTTTTATTGAAAAATTTAATCATAAATGCTAACATAATTGAATGTTAGTATCAATTACATTTAATATTTTTACAACTTTAGGAGGTACAAAATGAAAACATTAAAAAAGTTATTGACTTTAACAATGACTATAATTTTAACTCTTTCTCTATTTGGCTGCGGAGCTAAAAATAAAAACACAGAATCAGCTAACCTTACAATTTCAGCTGCTGCCAGCTTAAAAGAAGTTATGGCAGAAATAGAAACAGAATTTAAGAAAGAATATCCTAATATAAATTTAACTTTCACTTATGGTTCTTCAGGTTCACTTCAAAAACAAATTGAACAAGGCGCCCCTTCTGACTTATTTATTTCAGCTGGTGAATCTCAAATGAACGCTCTTTCAGAAAAAGGACTATTAATTGATGATAGTGTAAAAACTTTAGTAAAAAATAACTTAGTATTAATAACTACTTCTTCTGATATAACTTCTATAAATGATTTAACAACTGACAAAGTAACTCACATTGCTGTAGGTGAACCTTCTTCAGTTCCTGCTGGTAAATATGCAGACCAATCTTTAACTAACCTAAGTCTTAAAGATGCAGTAAGTTCAAAACTTGTTTACGCTAAAGATGTGAAAGAAGTTTTATCTTGGACTGTATCAGGTAATGCCGATGCTGGATTTGTATATCAAAGCGATACTTATAATAATAATTCAATAAATGTTATTGAAACTATTTCAGAAGACTATCATTCTCCAATAACTTATCCAGCTGCTATTATAAAATCAACTCAAAGCCCTGATGCTGCAAAGTCTTTTGAAGACTTCTTATTTACTGATAAAGCAAAAAAACTTTTCACTAAGTATGGTTATGAACCACTTTAAAATTTAGGAGAAAAATATGATTACAGATTTATCACCACTTTTTATTTCTATAAAATGCGCTGTCATTTCCACTATTATCACATTTTTTATTGGGATAATAGTTTCCTATGCAGTAGCTAATTATGAAGGAAAATTAAAAGGCTTAATTGATGGCATCTTAACACTGCCATTAATTCTGCCTCCTACTGTAGTAGGTTTTTTTCTATTAATTCTCTTTGGGAAAAATGGTCCTATAGGAAAACTTTTATTAGAATTTAACACAACTGTTATCTTTTCCTTTTCAGCTACAGTAATTTCAGCTACAGTAGTATCTTTTCCTATGATGTATAGAACTGCTCGTTCTGCCTTTGAACAGATAGACAAAAATGTAATTTATGCCGCAAGAACTTTAGGCTTAAGTGAATTTAAAATCTTTTATAAAGTTGCTATCCCCCTTGCTTTTCCAGGAATTATAGGCGGCCTTGTTTTATCCTTTGCAAGAGCTATTGGTGAATTTGGAGCAACTTTAATGCTTGCTGGTAATATTCCAGGCAAAACTCAGACTATGCCACTTGCTATCTTCTTTGCTGTAGAAGGAAATGATATGAGAACTGCCCTAATATGGGTTTTAATAATAGTATCTTTCTCTTTAATATCAATACTTATTTTAAACTACTGGTGTGATATTCAAAGAAAATTTATTAAAAGGAGGGCTAAATAATGAGCTTAAAAATAAATATCAAAAAGTCTTTACCTTCCTTTAATCTTAATATAGATTTTGAATATGAAGGTGGAATTCTTGGAATATTAGGAGCTTCTGGCTCTGGAAAAAGTATGACACTAAAATCTATAGCAGGTCTTATTAAGCCTGACAGTGGAAGCATTATATTAAATGAGAAAATTTTATTTGATTCAAGAAATAAGATAAATTTGAAACCCCAAAAAAGAAGTGCTGGCTACCTTTTTCAAAATTATGCTCTTTTCCCTAATATGACAGTGAAAGAAAATATAGAATCTGGTATCTTTAATTTACCAAAGGCTGAAAGAAAAAGCATTGCTGAATATTATATAAAAAAGCTAGATTTAATTGGTCTTGAAAATCACTATCCAAGTGAACTTTCAGGAGGACAGATGCAAAGGACAGCTTTAGCTCGTGCCATTGCTCCAGAACCAGATGTTCTTTTACTTGACGAGCCTTTTTCTGCTTTAGATATCCATTTAAAAAGTCAGCTGGAAAAAGATCTAATTCCAATTTTAAAAGAATATAAAGGAATTATTATTATGGTAAGTCATAACATTGAAGAAGCTTATAAAATATGTGATGATATCATAGTTTATGATAAAGGAACAGCACTTCCTAAAAGGAAAAAGGAAGAGTTATTTAATAGTCCTCAAACCCTTGCTGAAGCTCGTCTTACAGGATTTGAGAATATATTTAGATGCAAAAAAATTGATGATTATAAAGTTTATATAGAAGATTTAGACTATACTTTCTTTACAGAAGAAAGTATATCAGAAAATATAAATTATATAGCTGTTAGATCTCATGATATTGAAATATATTCCTCTCAATATGATAATACTACTGCTTTTAAAATTAATAATATAATTGAAAATCCCTTTAGTTATACGATTTTTGCTTCAAATAAATCTAACAAAAGTTTAGAAATAAAAGTATCCAAAGATAATTTTAATTTCAATGTTAATGATTTAATTTATATTAATATGAAAAACTTTGTATTTTTACTCTAGGGTTCTTTTACTTTCAAGAACCTTGGAGTATTTACTACTATTAATCTCCATTCTTAATAAAAGGTGTACAGCCTCCTTCAAAAACTTCTATCTCTAGTTTACTCATTTTATCTTTACTTAAGTTCTCCTTTAAAACTGAATAAATTTCATTTAAATCATTATCTAAAAATAAACTGGCACTTTTCTAAGTTATAGAGTAATAAGTGTTATCTTACATATTATTGAATAAAATTACCTATAATGGTATAATATACAATATTAATTTAGGAGGTATTTGTGCATGAAAAAAAATTTTTTAAAAACAATTTTATTACTAACACTAATTGTATTATATTGTACTATAGTAAATACAGTGGCTTCAGCTGCAGAAAATAGTATAACTCTAACTGCTGAACCTATACCAACCAAAAATTGCATTTCTTTAAATTGGACTTCTTCTGACCCTTCACAAAATTATTTCTATAGACTTTTTTCACAAGGAGAAGATGAAGATAAACCTCAAAGTATGCCAACAAAAAGTTCTAATATTAGAGTTTTAAATGTTTACCCAGATGAAGGTGATGAGCTAAAGACTTGGATAGTAGATGAAAACTTCGGAAAAGGACTTATTACAGTTGAAAAAGTAACTCAAAAACAATTTAATGACAATCCTTATTACTATTTAAAAAATGATGAAGGCCAATGGAAATATGATGTAGTATATTTTGGTGGATGGAATGCACATAATGGACAAGGCATTTCGCCTACTGGTGCTGATGCCATCAGAGAATATGCAAATTTAGGTTACGGAGTACTTTTTGGACATGATACTATTAGAGGTAACGGCGATGGAAACTTTTGGGCACTAAGAGATTTAGTTGACATTGAATATAGCTCTTCTATTTTTGGTGTTTGTGCAGTTGATCGTTCAAAAAGAACTGTTATAAAAGTTTCAAAAAAAGGACTTCTTACAAATTATCCATATCAATTAAATGATGAATTAACAATTCCAATAAGTCATACTACACTTCATGCCACAAAAGGAGATATATGGTTTAAGTTTAAAGAAGCAAATCCATATGAAAGTAATGCTAACTTTTATTTAACAACTAATAATAACTGTGCGATGATACAAACCGGAAATAATAATGGTGCCGCTACAGATGACGAAAAAAAGATTCTAACAAATACATTATTATATCTAGCTCAAATGAGTACAAATCAATCAACTGAACTTCATAAAACTCAAGATTTTACTGCTCCAGATAAACCTCAAATCGTAAGCCTAACAAAAAATTTCATCACTAATGAAACTTCAATTTCATTTGAATCTGCAAAAGATAATGGAAATACTTACAACTTTTATGTTGAAGGATATCCTATAGAAAATGGTGTAGCTAATAAAGAAAAAGCTATCAAGTCAAACTTAGTATCTTCTACTATAACAACAGGCATAAAAGGCTATATAGCTGTTGCTGATGATAATAAAGATACTAAACTTACTGATGCAAGCATGGCAAATAGTAATACTACTTTCACTTGTAATAAAGTATATCCTTCAGATTACTATATTCATGTAGCAGCTGTCGACAATGCAGGTAATATATCTGAAACAACTACTATTAAAGTACCTGCTTCTTTTGAAATAAATTAATTCCTTTATTTGTAAAGCAATATACTGTATTATAATAAATCTTGATAGCAAACTTAATAGATAGAGTAGGTAAGGGGCTGGTACAAAGTGGCTGACGCCACGCTTTTCAGCGCAGGAAGTCACTTTGTAAGCCATGCAAAAGGTTCTAAAAGCAAAATTGGAGGATAGAAGTAATATTTTTATGCTCCAAATCACAA
>CAKVFO010000055.1 GCA_934746785.1 uncultured Clostridium sp.
TTCGTACTCAGCAGGAGAAGAGTATAAAGATAGATTTGTCATTTTAGCATCTAAAGAATTTCCTAAGTTCCAGCCTACTCCCATATCTTTAACGATTTCTTTAGCAGGTCTCATAGTAGCAGCTTCTGATTTTATTGGTGACTTATTTATAAGTAATGATGTAAATAATAAGGATATTCCTGCAACAATAGCACAGGTCTTTAATAATTTCCTTTTCATATGAATTTCCTCCCTAAAACATTTGTAAATATTTATAACAACAATATAAAACCTTTATCTATCTATATCAATACTATTTCCTAAAGTAGTTGTTATTTATCGTTAAATGTAACTTAAAGAATAAAGAGGTCTTTGTGATTTAAGATGTACTTTCCAATGTATAATCCTTCCTATATAATAATATTGTTTAGAAATTAAAAGGAGAATATTTAAAACATAGTATATGAAGGAAAATTTAAATATAAAAGGAGATAGAATTACAATTACTCCTGTAAGAATTCAGGATTCAGCTATTTATTTTAAGGAATTTAATGAGGAAATTACAAAGTTTCAATTCGCAGAGCCTTTTAAATCCTTAGATGAAGCAAAAAATTTAATAAATAATTTTATAGAATTGAGATATGAGAATATTAGTGAGATGCTTACAATAAGAGATGAACTTAATAATTTTATTGGAAGTATTGAAATTTATAATTTGTATAATAAATATCCGGAGATAGGAATTTGGATATGTAAAGAGAAGAGAAATAAAGGTTATGGAAAAGAGGCTTTGGAGATAATAAAAAATTATCTTATTGAAAACAATGATATTAAAGGACTTATATATGAAGCTGATATTAGAAATGAGCCAAGTTTAAAACTTATTCAAAAATTTAATTGTTTAAAAATTGACTATAATGAGGTTGCTGATAATGGAAAGACTTTAAAATTAGAAAAATATATTTTAATATAGATTAACAATTTAATAGAGGAAGAGGTTTGAAAGATGAACAATAAAGTTAAAGGAAGTTTAATGCTTTTATAGTTTCAGGCATTATATCATCAGTACCAATGTTTATCTTTGAAAATCCAGAAATGAAAAATATTTTAGCTGCTTATAGTCCATTAGCGCAGATACCTATTAATATTCTAAAAAGAAAATAAAGCTTCACAATAAATTTAAAAATATTATATATTATAATAAAGTAATATATTTAGGAGAGTATATGGAGCAGAATAACTTTATAATGAGTGAAGATGATCAGTATTTATTTAATCTTCTAAATATTCAAGAAGCAGCAGTACAGTTAGTGCTTTTTGGTGATCTTTTATCTTATGAAATAGTTCAAGAAGGCAAGGAAATTATTAAGGAAAGATATATGGATACAGGACGTAAAATTGATCCCTGGATTCCTGATTTAGCAAATTTACAGTCCTTATATATTTATGGGATTGCTAAAGTTATGTTTTATTATATTTCTGTATCAAGATATGAGTACCTTTATAATAAACAACAAAAAGGTGAGTGGGAGTATTCTCTGCAGCCTAACATTTATGTTAACATATCAAATTTCTTAGGGCTTTTTGGACTTTGTTTAGTTATTGATGCATCTACTGAATTCTTTAATAGAGATTCAGCTACACCTGTCTTTGGTATTAGATAAATTTACCTAAAGGAGTAATAACATTATCAATGTTTGAAGAAAGTGAAGATGCGTGGAATGAGATAGGCAAGTTTATTAAAAAGTAATAGGACAAATTAAGACTCAAAAAGTCGGATGCTTTTCTTTGAAGATGGTAGAATTAGGACATAGAGTTTTTAGGAGGATACGATATGGAATGGATTGAAAGCATTAGAGAAGCTATTTCGTATATTGAAGAAAATATTTTGGAGGATTTATCTGTTAAAATGGTTGCAGATAAAGTTAATATTTCACCCTTTTATTTTCAGAAGGGTTTTGGAATGTTATGTGGTTATTCTTTAAGTGAATACATTAAGAAAAGGAGACTTTCATTAGCCGGCATTGAAGTTTCATCTACTGACAATAAGATAATAGATATTGCAATGAAATATGGATATGATTCACCAGATAGTTTTACTAAGGCTTTTACAAGATTTCATGGAGTAACACCTACACAAGTTAGAAAAGGTGGGGAAATGGTAAAATCCTTTGTAGCTCTTAGAATTAAATTTTCATTGGAAGGTGGATATATTATGGATTATAAAATAGTTGAAAAAGAAGCATTTAAGGTTGCAGGTTATTCAAAAAACTTTAAGTATGATGAGGCATTTCAAGAAGTACCTAAGTTCTGGGGAGAATATATGAAAACAGATATGTCAAAGAATATATGTGGAGCATATGGAGTGAATATAGATGAGAAAATGGGTGGAGAAACTTTTGAATATATTATAGCTGAAAATTATAAGGACGGCATGGAAAATATTAAAGGTGTAACAGTTAAAACAATTCCCAAATTTACTTGGGCTGTTTTCCCTTGTCGTGGTGAATGTATAAAATCACTTCAAGAAACTAATACTAAAATATTTTCAGAATGGCTTCCTAATTGCAAAGATTATGAAATAGCTGCAGGATATAATATAGAGATGTATAGTAATCCTAGTGAATATGAAAAAGGGCTAATGGATAAAAATTATTATAGTGAAATATGGATACCTGTAAAAAAGAAATAAAATAGAAATTTGATATTTTCTATTTAAGTAAATCTAGTACAATTCACCGCTTGAAACATTTACTAATTAATGGATATAAGGTAAAATATGTATAAGGGAGGTGGATTATATGAGTAAGAATGTTAATGAAAAGATGCTTGAAGAAATGATTAATGATAATTTTATTGAAATATCAAAAGAAGGACAAGAATCTATAAACGGTGGAAAATCAATAGGAGGTGCCGTAGCACTATATTCAGTAAGACCAGGAAAACCAATAATTCCTGTAGCCAGAGCATTATATTCTGTAAGTCCTGAAAAAAGATTAGGATATCATTATTCTTTGTATTCAATACGACCATTTAATTATAGTAAGGAGTAAATTATATTTAAATGTAAAGTTAGCTGCTGTATGAATTAGGAGGCCATACAGCAGCTTCTTTATTTTTTCTTTATTTTTTGCCTAGGTTTACTTTAGTACATATAGTTATCATTTAATTAAGGGGTGAAATTAAATGATAGAATTAAAAAATATCAGTAAATATTTTGAAGTAAATAAGGAGAAACAATATGTTCTAAGAAATGTAAACTTAAAAATAGAAAAGGGTGATTTTATAACAATAATGGGGCCTTCAGGAAGTGGAAAGTCAACTCTTTTAAATATAATAGGTCTTTTAACTGAGAAGTCTTCAGGAGAAATTAGCTTTAAAGGAAGTGAAGTTAATTATAAAAAAGAAAAGAAGACTGAAAAAATTCGTAGAGACAATATAGGATTTGTTTTTCAAAATAATAACTTAATAAACTCTTTAAATGTTAGAGAAAATATTATGATTGCTATGAATAATGATAAAAAGTATAAAGAGAAGAAAGAAGAGGCTAGAAAGCTTTTAGAAACTGTAGGTTTAAGAGATAAAGAAAAAGCTAAAATTGGACATTTATCAGGAGGGCAGGCACAGAGAATTTCTCTTGTAAGAGCATTAGTTAATAATCCAGATATTCTTTTATGTGATGAACCAACAGGTGCTTTAGATTCTAAAAATGGAAGTAAAGTAATAAATCTTATTTTAAATTTTAGAAAGAAGAAAAATATAGCTTTAGTAATTGTAACTCATGATAAAACTATAGGACAGCTTGGAGACAGACAATTTTATTTAGAGGATGGTGAACTAAATGAAATTCGTTGAAGTTTTTAGAATTTACAACTTGAAGTTTATTAAGAAAAATAAGATAAATACAGTACTAACAATCTTAGCTTTATTCTTATGTTTAAGTGTGTGTTTAGTTACTCCAGTAATTAATTATTATTATGAAAAAAATATTAATGAAAATATAATTGATATAAATGGAGGAGACTTAGCCATTTTCACAAGAGGTAATGAGTCTCAAAGCTTTAAAGATAAAGTAAAGGAAAAAGAAGATAAAGGTTTAAAAGTAACTGAAAAGTACATTACTTCAACAGGATATATGGCAGGTTCAAAACAGATAGCAGGGAGAGTTATTTTTGAAGATAATGATGATTTAAAAAATGATGAAGTAATTATCTCAGAAAATTTAGCTGAGGAGCTTAAAGTATCTAAAGGAGATACTATTAAATTTAAGGTTAACGGCAATATAGATGAGTTTAAAGTAAAGAAAATTGAAGTAATAGCAAAAGGTGTAGATAGTGACTGTGAAGCCCTTGGCTTTGGAAGGGTTAATTTAAGTGTAGCTGAAAATATAGAAAGAATGGGTAAATTCATTTATATAACAGGAGAAGATGGAGATAGTTTAAAAGAAGAATTTAAGGCAGTAGATGAAAAAAATCAATATGTAAGTTTAAGTGAAAAACAAACTAAAATGAAATCAGATACTTTGCTTGAAATAACAGTTTTAAACCTTTTATCTAGTGTTTCATTAATATTAACTCTTTTATCTATTGTATTTTTAACTTTCATGAATATCTTAAAAAGAAAAAGAGATATTGGAGTTTTAAAACTTATATCTGTAAAAAATAGAGATATTGAAAAAGCAATGTTTTTAGAAATGACATTAGTTATATTAATACCACTTATAATGGCTTTGATTATCTGTTTTCCTTTAGCAAAACTATTTTTACAATATAAAGGCATGGAGCAGCCTGTAGTTAGTATGGATGCAGTATTTATAATATTAAAAGGATTTTGTATAAATTTATTAGTTTCCTGGGCTTGTACTTTTGTAGCACTAAGATTATGTAATAAAATAAAGCCTATTGATATTATGCAGGATGACACTGATAAAAATATAAAAGCAGTTGGCATAAGTATAATAAAATTCCTTCTACTATTACCTATAGTAGTTGTAATTTATGGAGTTATAAATAAGGATAAAAGTTTTATAGGAGCAGCCTTAGGTATTATGGCATTTATAATAATATTTTTATTATTGTCTGTTATATTAATAAAGATTGCAGCAAGGATACCTTATAGAAATAATTTATTTTTATATACCTTTAAAAATATAAAGAAAAATTCAATTATATTTATTTTTACAGTTTTAAGTCTTACTGTTACATGTATTTTTATTCTTGCAGGATATTATTTAAAGGATACAATAGCTGAAAATATGAATGAAGTTGTAAAGAATTCTCTCCCTTATAATTATGAAATAATACCAGATAATAGTGATTTTAATGATGAAGGCATAGTAAATTCAGATAAAATAGAAGGGTATAATAAAATTTATACTATGAATGGAGAGCTTTTAAATAGTAGTAAAGGTTCTTTATATAAATCTATTTGTATTGATGAAATAAATGAGGAAGATTATAAAGCTAAATTTAATATTTGTGAAGGACAAGATCTTTTTGAAGAAGGTGATGGTAATATAATTATTTCTGATGATATGGCTAATAGGTGTCACTTTCAAGTAGGTGACATTGTAGATGTAAAATATGAGGAGGAAATTGTACATCTTAAAATAAAAGGTATATATGATTCAGCAGGCATAAATGAAATAACAATGTATAAAGAAAATAAAGAATTGTCTAAGGCTAAAAAGAGTAGATATTATGTGAAATCTGAAGATACCAGATTCTTAGATGATATTGATAATTGTCTAATTTGGAGTTTAAATGATGCTGGAAAAAGAATGACAGAAGGTGCAATAAGTAAGTTCTTAAAGGTTTTTAAAATATTATCAATAATAACTGTTATATCTATTGTCATAGTAAATATTAATATTACTAATATGGCTGAAAGTCTTGAAAAGAAGAATAATGAAATAATTATGGCCCTTGGTATGGGTAAAGGATTTATATTTAAGAGTAGAATTATAAAGATTATATCTAATTCAATTTTAGCATCAATTTTATCTGTAGGAGTATTTAGTCTAATAATAAATTTATGGATTGCAGCCATGTTTAAACAGCCTGGAAATGTTAATATAGGTACTGTTTTAATTTTAAGCTCACTATCTTTAGTATTTTCTCTATTATCATATATTTTTAATTTAAGAGTGTATGATAAGTCCTTTGATTTGATAAGGGCAGAGTAAAAATATATAATTATTGTATATTAGTTGAATTGGGGTAATTAGATGAAAAACAAAGTATTAATTATTGAAGATGATGAAGATATAGTAAATATGTTAAAGGATTATTTGACTAAAGAAAGTTTTGAAATAGGTACAGCTTTAAATGGGAAAGAAGGAATTCAGGTATTTAAAAAAGAAGAACCAGATATAGTTCTTCTTGATGTTATGATGCCAATTATGAACGGATATGAAACTTTGCAGGAAATTAGAAAGTTTTCAGAAGTTCCAGTTATTATGCTTACAGCAAAGGGGCAGCAGATGGATAAGGTCTTAGGCTTTAATAAGGGCTGTGACGATTATATTGTCAAGCCCTTTGATCTTGTAGAACTTGTTTTAAGAATAAGAGCAATTTTAAGAAGAGGAAATTTATCTAAGAAGGAAAGGGTAATAACTTATAAAGACTTAGAAATAAATGAAGACGAATTTTCCTTATTGAAGGATGGCATAAACGTAAAGCTTACAAAAAAAGAATTTGATATCCTTCTTCTTCTTTTAAAACATAAAGGTGTTATATTTTCAAGTAAGTCTATATATGAAAGTGTATGGCAGGAAGAATATATAGAAAGTGATAATTCTGTTTTAACTCATATAAGGAATTTAAGAGAAAAGCTACAAGATAAGGTGAAGGATAGTAAATACATTAAAACTGTATGGGGAGTGGGGTATAAGGTTGAAAAAGATTTTTAAACTTAGAACTGAGATTTTAATTATATTTTTTATATCTGCTGTAATATCCTTTGTAGTTAATGCTGTATTTTATGATCTTTATAGAGAACTTTCCTTTGAACAATCAAGACTTCAAGAAGGTGCAGAAAAAAGAAATGAAACCCATATAGATAATCTTAATCATATTTTAGATATAGACTCTAAGGATGAAGAAACAATTAAGAGAAATATGGATGAAAATCAAAGGGAACTAATACAATTTGGAGCAGATTCTCTTTATTTGTTACGTGCTGATGGTACTGTAATTAAAAGCTTTCCAGATGATGGCGTTAGAAAAATAGATTTTGAAGATAAAGAAAGTAGTATGAAGATTGTAAATATTAGATTTGTTGCTAGGAATGTATTAAAGGTTAATGATGATTTTTATATAGTAGCAACGGTGGCAAACTACTGTACTGATGATTTTAATAAGGTAACTACCTGGCTTATTATTACAATAATAGTTTTTATTATATTAATGAGAGGAAGAATTAAATATTTAAATGTAATTTCAAAAAAGGTTAGAGAAATATCAGATGGAGATTTAAATATTAAGATTCCTAAAAAGTATTCTAATGAACTTACAATTTTATCAGAAGATATAAATATCATGACAGAAAACTTGAAGGCAGAGGACTTAAAGCAGAAGGAATTTATAACAAATATATCTCATGATTTAAGAACTCCTTTAACTACAGTTTTAGGCTATTTAAAGATGATTGAAGATAGAAAATATGATAATGAAGAAGAACTTCAAAGCTATTTATCTATTATTAATAGGAAAAGTAATTATTTAAAAGGATTATTAGATGACTTTTTTGATTATTCAAAGCTAATGTCTAAGGATATTGAAGTTAATATGACAGAAATAAATATTAATGAATGTATTAAGGAATTATTATTTGAAGAGGAAAAAAACTTTACAGATAATAATCTTGTTTTAATAAGTGAAATAGAAGAAAATACTATAAGGATAAATGGTGATCCTATGCTTATTTTTAGAGTTTTTGAGAACTTATTTAGTAATGCAGTTAAGTACTCTAAATCTAATACCGAGGTTTTAATAAAATTATTTACTGAAGATAATAATATGGTATTTAAAATAATGAATATACCTAAGGATAAGCTAACTTATGAAGATGTTAAAAATTTCTTTAATAGACTTTATAAAAAAGATAAATCTAGAAAGTCAGTGGGAAATGGTTTAGGCCTTGCAATTACTAAAGAGATAGTTAATCTACATAAGGGAAATATAAAAGCTTATATAGAAGGAGAAAAGCTGATTTTTACATTAAGAATACCTAAAATATAAATTTATAAAGAGATTTAAGTATTTATATATGCTTGAATCTCTTTTAAGTTTCAATATAAAAATATGTTAATATATTAATAATATAGCAATACTGTATAATTTAAGGATATAAAAGTTTTTATGGGAGGGATGGGAAATGAAAAGAATATTATTTACACCAGGGATAGCTGCAGTTGAGGCTTTAGGATCTATAACAAGATTAATAGCTATTGCAGATGAACTGAAAAAGAAACAAGATGATTTAGATATTATCTTTAGAACTGCAGGAAGAGAGGCTGATTATGCTATAAGTAAAGGATATAAAGTAGAGTTAGGTTATAAACCTAAATTTGATTTTGAACTTATGAAAAAGCAAAAAAGCAATTATGCTGTAGATAGTCTTTGTGATGTTATAAAAGTTAAAGGTTTGTATTCTAAAGAGTATGTACAAAATACTTACCAAGAAGAAATAAAATTAATAGAAAGTTTTAAGCCAGATATTATTTTTGGAGAATTTGAAACAGTAATGCCAATAGCAGCAAAGAAGATGGATATTCCCTATGTTTCTACAGGTGGAACACCTAATAAAAGGGATTTTAATTGTTATGGTTTTAAAAATGATAATGATATTAGCAAAGTTTATGCTGAAAGTTACAATGAACTTTTAGAGAGTATTAATTTAACTCCTATAAAAAGTATTTGTGAAATGAATCAAGATTATAACAGCTCTAAGATATTTGTTCCAAGTATACCTGAATTAGAAGATTTTGAAGATAATGATAAGTATGTTTATTTAGGTTCTGTTACTCCTCATAACTTTATTGAAACTAATTTTTCCTTAGAAAAAAAACGTCCCTTAATTTATGTTTATTTAAGTGTAGGTGAATTGAAACCAGATGTATATCAGAAAATAATTTTGGATACTTTTGAAGGTTCAGAATTTGATGTTGTTGTTACAGGTGGAGGGGTACCACGTTTTATAGAAAAGGAAAAGAATAATGTACATTTCTTAAGTATGGTTCCATCAGATAAAATACTTGAAAAGGCTGATATAGCAATTCATCATGGAGGACAAAATACTACAGTTGAGTGCATAGAGTATAAAGTTCCTTCTCTTATTTTCCCAGGAAGACATTTTGAACGCTTTTATAATGCCGAGAAAGCTTCTGAAATTGGATGTGCATTAAATTTAAAAGTAGATAGTTTTAATAAGGAAGAGCTTTTAGATAATTGTAAAAAAATTATGAAGAATGAAGATTGTAAGAAAGCTTTAAATAAATATAGTTTAAAGATAAAAAGCTATGGAGGTGCAGCTAGAGCAGCAGAACTTTTACTTAATTTAATATAGAGATAGAAAAGAAATTATATAAAAATGTAATACATGAAGAATATGGTCTTTAGAGAAGTAAAATAAAAATATAGTTTTATTTACAATATTTATATTTAAGCCTAAATGATGGTTGATTAAAGCAAGAAATATTTACTTGTAATTGAAAATAAGTTAAAATATGTAATTGAGGGAGGTGAACAAAATGAAAAATGAGAAAATGCTTCAAGAAATGTTAAGTGATAATTTTATAGAAATATCAAGAAAACAAATAGAAGGTATAAATGGTGGAGGCTGGAGGATAAGACCTGTTATGGCATATGCTATTAGCCCAAAAATACCAAAGGCTCTAATAGGAAAGATTGTGAAAGCTATACTTAAATAATATAGTAAAGTATAATGAAGAGCTGTTATATAAGTAAAAATTGTGTAGCAGCTTAATTTTTATGATTTTTTTAGGTTTTAATAAAGGGGATGATTAAAATGAAAAATGAAAAGATGCTTATTGAAATGATGAGTGAGAACTTTATTGAAATAGCTAAGGAAGAACAAGAAGTTATAAATGGTGGTATATCAAAATTGGTAAAAGACAAAATAATTGCTATGTATTCAGCTAGCCCAATTAAAGTGATAGGTAAAAGAGCTTTATATTCTGTTAGCCCAACAAGACCAGGTCATGTGCTATATCCTGAATATTCAGTAAGTCCAATCAAATATGAATATTAATTAGAAATATCAAAAGAACAAATAGACAGCATATAAATAATAGTAAGGAGCAGCGCTTATAGTAAAATCATATTCAAATGAATTTAACTATAAGTGGCTGCTCTCTTTTTAATCTATAGGAAAGTATAAAATTTTTTCACAACAAGAACTGATTTTTTCAGGCTTTCATTAAGTACTTGTCATCTTTAAAAATACAGTATAAACTACTTACAAAACAAAACAATGAATAAATATACAAAAAAATAATTTTTTGTGGAATATTTTATACATATAGTGTATAATTATAGATATATTAGCAATAAATATAAATAAGGGGGCATAATTATGGCATTAAACTTAAGGGGCAGAAATTTTTTAAAATTATTAGACTTTAGTAGTGAAGAAATTAAATATTTAATAGATTTATCAAAGGAATTAAAGACATTAAAAAGATGTGGTATAGCTCATGATAAATTAAAAGGTAAAAATATAGTATTATTATTTGAAAAAACTTCAACAAGAACAAGATGTTCCTTTGAAGTAGCAGGACATGACCTAGGGCTAGGAGTTACATTCCTTGACTCTAAGAGTTCGCAAATGGGTAAAAAAGAAAGTATAAAAGATACAGCAAGAGTTTTAGGAAAAATGTTTGACGGTATTGAATATAGAGGATTTAAGCAGGAAACAGTTGAAGAGCTTGCTAAGTATTCAGGAGTACCAGTTTGGAATGGATTAACTGATGAATTCCATCCAACTCAAATGATAGCAGATCTTCTTACTATAGAAGAGAAAAAGGGAAGTCTAAAGGGAATCAACCTTGTTTATATGGGAGATGCAAGATATAACATGGGTAATTCTTTAATGGTAGCTTGTGCAAAAATGGGTATGAACTTTACTGCCTGCGCACCAAAGGAATTATTTCCAAGTAATGAATTAGTTGATGAATGTAAGAAGATAGCTGAAGAAACTGGAGGAAGTGTTACTTTAACTGAAGATGTTAAAGCTGGTACTAAGAATGCTGATGTTATCTATACAGATATATGGGTTTCCATGGGGGAACCGGCTGAAGTTTGGGATGAAAGAATTAAGATTCTTAAACCATATCAAGTAAACTCAGAAGTAATGAAAAATGCTAAGGAAGATGCAATATTCATGCACTGCCTTCCATCATATCATGATACAGAAACTGAAATTGGAAAAGAAGTAATTGAAAAATATAACTTAGAAAATGGTGTTGAAGTTACTAACGAAGTATTTGAAGGAAAACAATCAGTTGTATTTGATGAAGCAGAAAATAGAATGCATTCAATAAAAGCTATTATAATGGCTACAATAGGTGCTTAATAAATCTTAAGGAAAAGGTAATTTTTATCTTTTCCTTTTTTGTCATAATTTTTTATAAGATTTATTATGCTAATATAAAGTAGTTTTGCAGAGGAGCTTAAGACATGAAAAAGAATTTATTTATTTATGAAAGTCATTATGGTACAACTAAGAGAACTGCAGAGATTTTTGCTCTTTTAGCGGCTAACTCAAAAGTATGTGATGTTAATAATATTAATGTTAATCTAAATTTGTATGATAAGGTCTTTTTTGCAGTAGGTTTTCACGGAATTGATACTGCAAGTTCAACTAAAGAATTAATAATTAAAAATAAGGATATACTTTTAGAAAAGAAAATAGGTTTTATAGGTGTTGGCTTAAGTGAATATGGAAGTGAAAACTATTTAAAGGTAGTAGAAGATACATTAGGTAGAAAAGTAGATTATAATGTTTTTATACATGGACAGGTAAGAGTTAATAATCTTACAGATGTAGATAAGGAAACTTTAAAGGTATTTCTTAATAAGCAGAATTTAAAACTTATTGATTTAGGGCTTTTTAAAGAAGAAGAAGTTTGTGATAAAGCTTCTAAGTTAATTGAAGAAATAAATAAAACTGAGAAGACAATGCCTGATGAAAAACTGCAGGAGGAAATAGATAATTTCATAAATAGTAAAAATACTTGTACATTATGTACAGGAGATAATGATTTTGTTAGGGGAACTCCAATAGAATTTATATATAATGATAGAAACTTCTATTTCATAACTGAAGGAGGATTAAAGTATAGAGGAATAATAAAGAATAAAAAAGTAGCTATTACGTTATATAATGAGTATTCAGGATTTGAAAAATTAAAAGGTTTACAAATGCAGGGAGATGTTGAATTGATACCTTTATATTCACAAGAATACATGAAGGTCATGAAATTGAAGAATTTAAAAGAAGAATATTTAAATAATATACCAATTAATATGAATGTTTTAAAGGTAAAAATTAATAGGTATGAATTCTTGAATTCTGATTTTAAAAAGGAAGGATTTGATGTTAAACAAGTTTTAGTATTATAATTATATAAAACAATAAGATGAGGAGGAGTTTTTTTGAAATTAATTAAGTTAATTATAAGTACTTTAATATTAGCTTTATTATTTACTGGATGTTCTTTAGATACGAAGGATGATGTCATAGTAAATACTGAAGATGTGTCCATTTGTTTTATCAATTCAGGTAAAAGCGATTCTATTCTTATTAAGGCATTTGGAAAAGCCTATTTAATTGATACAGGTACAAAGGACTCAGTAGAATCAATAAAAAAAGCTTTAGAGAAAAATCAGGTATCCTCTATTGATGCTGTATTTTTAACACATACTCATAAGGATCATATAGGTGGATTAAAAAAATTAACTAAGTCTTTTGATATACCTATAGTTTATTCAGCAGAGATTTCAATGAATGAAGAAGATGGAACAAATAAGATAGAGGCTTTAACTGAAGAAAAAAATCTTAAACATGAAAAACTTAGAGCTGGAGATAAAATAAATATTAATGATGATGTGTACTTTGAGGTATTAGCACCTTTGATTTATAACAGTAAAGATGATAATGATAATTCATTAGTATTAAGATTATCTGTTTATGGTAAAACTATATTATTTACTGGAGATATGCAGTTTGCAGAAGAAGAAAGTCTTCTAAAGTCAGGGGAAAATTTAAAGGCTGATATTTTAAAGGTTGGGAATCATGGAAATAAAGATGCTACAAGTGAAGAATTTTTTAATACAGTAAATCCTGAAATAGCTGTAATAACAACAAATAGAAAAGAAGATTCAGGGACAGCATCAAAAAGAGTAAGAGCTCTGCTTTCTAAAACTAAGCTTTATATTACTGATGAATATGATATAGGATTTTTAATAGTAATAAAAGAAGATGGCTCAATAGAAACATATAGTCAATAGTAAAAAGAGGCTTTAAAGGCCTCTTTTTTAAATAAAGTTTTGTTCTTTAAGCCATTCTTCGCAAAGAAGAGCCCATCTTTTAACATAAGGAACTTCATCTTTTAAACCAAGTCCATGTCTTCCTTTTGGGAATATATGAAATTCAAAAGGTATATTTTTTTCTTTTAAAGCTTTAACATATAACAAGGAGTTTTCCATAGGAACAGTTTTATCTTCTGCTGTTGTCCAAACAAAAGCAGGAGGTGTATTTTCTTTAACTTGTGTTTCAACAGACATTTTTCTTATAAGTTCTATGGAAGGATTTTTTCCGAGAAGATTTTCTTTAGAGCCTTCATGAACATATTCTAAAAAGCTTATAACTGGATAGCAAAGTATAGACATATCAGGTCTTGAACTAATCTTTTCAATTTCATCCTTAGAGCTTCTTAAACCTTCATCAAAATGAACGCAGGATGTTGCAGCTAAATGAGCACCAGCTGAAAATCCTAAAACACCAACTCTATTAACATCTATATTAAACTTAGAATGATTAAATCTTACATACCTTATTGCTCTTTGTAAATCTAAAAGTGGAGCAGGATACATATATGGCTTAATTCTATAAGTTAATACAAAAGCATTAATTCCAATGCTGTTTAGCCATTTAGCTATAGGTTCACCTTCATGTGGTGCAAGTTTATAATATCCACCTCCAGGAAGTACTATTATTGCTGGGTGGATTTTTTTATCATTTATTATATAAGGCTTGATTTCTGGAATTTGTGCTTCTATTTTTGAATCATAGTAGGGTATTTCTTTATAAATTTTTAACATTATATTGAACCTCCTTTTGGTTTTTCAAAATATACAAAAAATGTTTACAATTGTGCATTCACAATGTTACTATTAAAGTGTAATTATACCAAATATATTAACATAATTTTAAAAGGTATTATACTAAAAATATATTTTAAAATAGGAGTGAGCAAATGAATAAAGGATTAAAAGCAGCAATAGCTGTAGGAGTTTTTGCAGCTGCTTTTGCAGTAGGAGGTTCTATATTTTTTATAACTAATAATTCAAATAAGGCTGAAGAATCTGTCAAACATTATTTTGATTTATTGAAAGATAAGGATTATGAAGGTATGTATAATCTAATTTCTTCTGATAGTAAGAATAAAATTTCTAAAGATGATTTTATTAAAAGAAATAAAAATATATATGAAGGGATTAATGCTGAAAATATTGAAGTTTCAATTAAAGATAATAAAAAGGATAAGGGGAATTACACTGTAAACTATGATACTAACATGGATACAGCAGCAGGAACTCTTGACTTTGAAAACTCTGTAGAAGTAAGCAAAGGTGATAATGGTTATGAACTTAAATGGAGCTCAAATCTAATTTTCCCTGAACTTGATGATGATAATAAGGTAAGAATAAATACTAAGAAGGGTAAGAGAGGAAGCATTTTAGATAGAAATGGAAAGGTTATAGCACAAGATGGTTCTTCTGCAAATGTTGGAATAGTTCCAGGAAAGCTTTTAAATAAAGAAGAAGCTGTTAGTCAAATAGCTTCAATACTGGGTATTTCTAAGGATGATATTAATAGTAAACTTAATGCTTCCTATGTTACAGATGACACATTTGTACCTTTAAAAACTATATCCTCTACAGATGAACGAAAAGCTCAGCTTTTACAAATTAAAGGTGTTCAAATTAATGATAAAGAAGCAAGGGTATATCCTTTATCAGAAGCAGCTGCACATTTAACAGGATATGTACAAGCAGTTACTGCTGATGATTTAAAAGAACTTAATGGAAAGGGATATCATTCAAATTCAGTTGTAGGTAAATCAGGACTTGAAAAGCTTTATGAAGATAGATTAAGATCTACAGATGGTTCAGAAATTTATATAACTGATAATAATGGAAATAAGAAAACAACTTTAATATCTCAAGATGTTCAAGATGGTAAAGATGTTAAACTTACAATAGATATAAATCTTCAAAATAATTTATATAATCAATTGTCTAATGATAAGGGTGCTGCAGTAGCTATGAATCCAAATACAGGAGAAGTTTTAGCCTTAGTTAGTACACCTTCTTATAATCCTAATAGTTTTGTCATTGGTATGTCTAATGATGAATGGAATTCTTTAAATAATAGCGATAAGAAACCTTTATACAATAGATTTAAAGCATCATTTGCACCAGGTTCTACTTTTAAGCCTATAACAGGGGTAATAGGACTTGATACCAAAACTTTAAATCCTAATGAAGATAAAAATATTCATGGCCTATCATGGCAGAAGGATTCAAGCTGGGGAAGTTATAATGTAACAAGAGTTAGTGAATATGGCACTGCAAATTTGGAAAATGCATTAATTTATTCTGATAATATTTACTTTGCAATGGCAGCTTTAGATATTGGAAAAGATAACTTTAAGAGTAAGTTAGATAGTTTTGGATTTAATGAAGAATTACCATTTGATTTTGGTCTTACTAAGTCTACTTATGGAAGTATAGATTCTGATGGCAAACTTGCAGATAGTGGATATGGACAAGGTGAAATTTTAGTAAATCCAGTTCATCTAGCTTCTATGTATACTATGTTTAGTAATAGTGGAAATATCTTAAAACCAACACTACAATTAAGTTCTTCAGCTTCTCCAGAAGTATTTAAGGACAAGGCAGCAACTAAGGAAAGTGTTGATACTGTTGTTAAAGGAATGATTCAGGTAGTTGAAAATTCAGGGGGTACTGCTCATGCTGCTAAGATACCAGGCCTTACAATAGCCGCTAAAACTGGTACTGCTGAAATTAAAGCATCTCAAGATGACACAACTGGTACTGAAACAGGATGGTTTACAGCATTTACTACTAACAAGGGTAATAATAATTTATTAATTGTAAGTATGGCCGAAGATGTTAAAGATAAGGGCGGAAGCCATTACTTAGTTCCTATAGTTAAGAATGCTATGGAAAACTATTATAAGTAGAATGTAGATGTGAGTGGACTTGGGGAAGGGAATGTATTTCTCTTCGAAGTGTATCTCCAATGTAAGATTTTCTGGAATGCAGGAATAAAGGAAGGAAATTCTAAATCCACTTCCAATACAGAAAGACTCTCAAGGAAAGTATACTAACATTAAGAAAAAATCTCACGTCTTCATTTCAAAATAAGTTTTGATTAATGGAGGATTTTAAGTTATTATATTTGTATAAGAATTTTAGTTAGAGGATGTAAAAAAATGAATTTACTTAAGATACAAAAACGTTTTATACAAAGCAAACCAACTGAATATAGTATTATAAAAGGAAAATCTAATACAGGGAAAAGTGAAGCTATTTTACATAGAATTTTAAATATGTCTAATAACTTTGCTTACGATGAAGATGATAGAATCCTTGTTGTTCAAAAGGATGAAGCTGTTAACTCCAAGCTTCAAGACAGGTATAAAGATGTTAAGAGCAAGAATGATTTTAAGTATATGTCTTTACTATCTTCTAATAAGGAACCTGAATTTATTACTTTAAAGGATTTAATCAATAAGTATTCTAATAATAGAAAGACTGCTTCTTTAAAGGAGAAGGAAGCTGTTATTTCAGAGGTGCTTTCAACTAATGAGTTTAAGAAGTGTAGAAAACTTACTTTAGATAATATTTTTCTTATTTTAAATGAAATACGTTTTATGAAGAATAATAAAGTAAATTCTGAAGAAGAGTTTTTAGGACTTTTAGGTGCACCAATGCGTCTTAGACGTAATTCTCCTGCAAGACGTGATATGTATAGATTTTTTGTTTTATATAATGAAGAACTAAAAAATAGAGGCCTTCAAGATGACGAAGATAAAATTAATGAAGCATCTTTAAAAGTTGAAGCTTTAAAGGAAAAGGGTTATGTACATATTTTTATTGATAATGTTGAATCTTTATCTAAGATAGAACTTGATTTTCTTTTAAAGTTACATAATAAAAAGACTTATGGAAGCATTACTTTAGCTGTTGATATTGATAAGGGGGAAAATATTTATTCTTCTCTTGTTAAGAAAGGCAGGGTATATGCTAAGAAGGTTTTTGGCAGCAATAAAAGGATATTTAACTTTAAAACTGATGTTGAAATGAAGAAGAGTTTAAAGAGAATAACTTTAGATGAAGAAAAGATTCTTGATAAATATGAATTTGTAGATATAAAACATAGAAGAGACTTTGAGTTTACCCTTGAAGATAATGGTCATGAAGTCAGCTTTGTTGGGGAATCAAAGGAAAAATACAATAAAAATGAACTTGTTAAAGTTCCAGTATTTAATAATATTGCAGCTGGGGAACCTATTTTGATTAACCCGACTGTTGAATCAGAATTTTCTCTTCCTAAGTATTGGGTTAAAGGAGGAAATAATAAGTTTATATTAAAGATTAAAGGGGATTCTATGATTAATGCCAATATTAATGATGGTGATTTAGTTGTTATTGAACAAAATAATTCACCTGTAAATGGAGAAATTGTTGCTGTTAATATTGATGGAAGTGCCACTTTAAAGAGATTTAAAAGAGAAGAAGAAAAGGTACTTTTACTTCCAGAAAATGAAAGGTATGCACCTATTGAAGTTACAAAAGATCAAGAATTTTTTGTTCTTGGAAAGGCAATAGGCGTTATTAAAAGGATTTAAGAAGGAAAAAATATGGACAGATGAATGAAACTGTTTTAGGTAAAATACAAGACAGGGAAATTAGTTCTAAGCTTTTTATTTCATAATTATTTTCATGGCTTAAATCCTGATAATGTTGTTAATCATGCTTATAATACAGCAATATATATATTTAATAATAATGCTCCTATAAATTTAGGGGAGACTATTGCAGCACTTAAAGGTGGCAGAATGGATATAGATATTAAATGTTTAAATATATAAAAAGAACTTGAACTTATGTTAAATTAAAGTTCAAGTTTTTTTAACGTATAGGAAATTAAAAACTTTTTTTTGAGAGGGAGTGCTGATTATTACTGCCTTTCAGATAGGTGATTTATCTAATACGTTAAAAAATAATTGTAGTTGGCCAGAAGAAATATAAAATCCAAATAATAAATTTATACAAAAATACTATTATTTTACAGAGGGATATTGTATAATATAACCGTAAAAAGCACTTTGGATTTAATTTTAGTATTATTATGTTATTTTTAGTTTTATTTAATTAATATGAGTGCTATTTAAATATTGAATTGAAAGAAGGTGAAAATATGCAATTTTCTAAAAGAAATCCTTTACTAAACAACGAGGACATCGAAGCAGTTGTTGGAACTGTTGGTGAAGAAATTTCATCACAAGACCTTGAAATGATACAAGGCGGTGGAGTTAAAGAAGATATTAAACACGTGGTAGCTACTGTAGTTGCTTCACAAAGGTATAGATGTGGTTGGTATTATACTTTATCAGCAGAATGTCAAATAAGAAGATGTACTCCAAGATAATTACATCATTTAAAAAGTGGATAAGCAAGTAAATTTGTTTATTCACTTTACATATAGATAAAGAAATTATTATTTAATACATATTTTAAAATGTACAGGTAGGGGTAATAGATATGAGTGAATATATGAAAACAATAACTGATGACACAATAATAAATTATTGGATGTCTTTTTTTTTAGAAATAAAAAATAGACATGAGTTAGAGGATCTGCTTAATAATATTTCAAATATAAAAATTCAAGATATGCTTTTACAATATAAGAAGGTAGATACATCCATAGTAAAATCTATGATATGGAACGATACTGAAGAACAGGATAAAATTCAGAAGGCATTAGATAAAATAGATGATGTTGTTTTATGGGGAGATTTTTATGAGCCTGTTATAAAGAAATATATTAAAAAGCTTTTTGATGTTATTAAGGAGAGTAAGATTATTTCAGATGAAGAAAGCTTTATATCAAGATGTATTGAGGGCATATGTTATTCCCTTCATATACCATCTTTCCAAACTTTAATTGCTGAAACATATTATGCTAAGAAAAATAAGTTATTAAAAGGAGAAACAAGAGAAGACAGGGGAAAGTATTATAATAAAGTATTGTTAAAAGATAATGAATATAGAAAGGAAGTTTACGAGTGTTATCCTGAATTAATAAGAGTACTTGATGTAAAAACTAAAAACACTATAGATTTCTTAGTTGATATTATAAAATCTACTGAAAGTGAACTAAATAATATTGAAAAATCATTAAATGACTCTAAAAGTTTAGGAAAAATAATAGATATATTTTTGGGTGAAGGAGACACTCATAACAATGGTAAAACAGTTACAAAGTTAAAGTTTGACTCTGGTAAAACTGTGGTTTATAAACCACATAATTTAGAGGTAGAAGAAAAGTATTATGAGTTTATACAGTGGCTTAATAAAGTGTCAGCTAAAGATGAGACTGGCTGTCTTATGGCAGCTAGATGCTATAATGGTGGAAATAAGGGATGGATGGAATTTATAGAACAGAAGGACTGCAAGAATGAAAGTGAAGTAAAAAGTTTTTATTACAAAATAGGAAAATTATTATGCATTTTGTATACAACTGATGGAATTGATATACATAATGAAAATATTATTGCTCATGGTAATATGCCTGTTTTAGTAGACTTAGAGACATTTATACATGCTGATTTATATCCTATATCAGATCAAGACTCAGCTTCTACAGTTTCAATAAAAAAGTTAAATAATTCTGTAATTAAAAATGCTCTTCTTCCAACATACATTATTAATAAAGAAAATAAGAAGGTTTTTGATTTAGGCGGACTAAGTGGAGCAGAAAATCAAGAAGCAGCCTTTGCGTCAAAGTTTATTAAAGATTATGGTACAGATGAGGTCAAAGTAATATTAGAACATAGCATAGTTG
>CAKVFO010000056.1 GCA_934746785.1 uncultured Clostridium sp.
GCCTTAAGCTTATTTTTATCTTTGTATAAATCCTTTAAAGTCTTTCTAATACCTTTATCTATATCCTTATCCTTAAGAGCCTTCTTTATTAAGTCTGGTGATAGTGTAACTGTAATTCCTGATCTTGAGCTGATGTTAAAATCATTAGTCTTTAATGTAATTCCTTCACATTCTTCATTTAAATCCTTTATATATTTTTCAATCTTTTCTTTAGTACTATAGTTGAAAGTAGTTGGTAAATTATTCTTAATTTCCACTGCATAATTAGTTCTCCCAACACTATTAATATCCATATAATCCCTCCCTTTACACAATATTATATCACTCTTGTTTTTACTTTTTTTATTTTTTCCTGATATAGCCTATTCCTTTCATAAACTAACCTTTATTTCACTTCAATATCAAACTTTTCTCCTGCTTCAGCAACAAAACCAACAATATCACCCTCAGATAAAGCAGCCTCTGATTTTTTTGAAACATAACTATCATTAACACATCTTCCTGCCTTATTATAAAGAAGGAAAGCTGATTTATCAGATGAATTAACCTTTATAACTTTTCCTACAAGACTAGTTGGAACCTTAAACCATTTTGCATATCCATCACTATCAATAGTTACTTCTTTTGTTTCTAAATTTAATTCTGGAATTCCATCTTTAGAAATTGCTGTTGATGCGCCTCCAAAATCAACATATTCAATTCCATCTTTCATATAAAAATCATAATCCATAATTTCTTTACCATCTAGCCCTGGTAATTTTGCTGTTGCTTCACAATGATTTTCATCAACTATTCTATTACCTATAACATATCCATCATCATTTTGATAAATATTACAAACTCCATTAATTGCATACATAATTGATGAATATTTGTCATTAACTAAAAGATATGATTTTCCACTTCTCTTTTCCCAAGCCTTAGCTACACTTTCACTTAAACTATTCTTTTCTATCTTTTGACCAATATATTGACAAGATGCTTTTTGTCCTAATCCTCTATATGAATCATAACTTTTTGCTTCTAAATAGGTTACTCCATTTTTCTCGTCTACAAATTTTAATCCCTTATTTCCTGTATCAGACATAAAATATCCTGAATAAGTATGATGATAAACACTTCTTTCATTTGTTATAGGATCATAATATTCTAATTCTCCATTTGGTTTAACCTTAATATCTATTAGCTTATTTTTTAAGTTATACTTTCCTGAATATTTTATAAGATACATAGGCATACTCTGACTTTTTTCTTTATTCATTTCTAAATCTGGTAGAATATTATCTATAATCCCCTTTACTTACCGCATACTGAAGACTTACTGCATTATAATAACTTTCCTCACCACTTACAATAAGATCAGCCCTTTCCTGAATTTTCTGTTCTAAATTTGAACTAACATTTTGAGCTTCTTCACTACTTATTGATGACCCTAAATTATTATCTGCAAAAACACCCGTTGACGGTAATAATGAAAATGTAATCCCCATGAGTATTAAGCTAATTATTTTCTTCTTCATAATAATTCCCCCTTTATATTTTTCAATTATAATAATTATAACTCTTTTTGTATATTTTTTCATTTATTTATTTTATTATATTTATAAAATAAAATTATAAAAACAAAATAAAGGATAGAAATAATATTTTTATGCTCCAAAATCATAACCAGTTGCTAAAAAACATTACTTCTACCTCCTTAATAAAAATTTTATACTTTCCTAGACGTTAAAAAAATCAGCTGCAGCACAACATTAAATTTAAATTGTGCTTAACAGCTGATGATTATATACTCTTACAGTATTCCTTCATTCCTAAAACTATTTATAGCTTTAATTATATAACTTATTGTACAAAAGTCTCTATCAATTTTCTCACTGAAGAACTCTTGAATTTTTAACATGAATATTTAACATTGCTAATTTTATAGCATCAATTAGCTCATCACTCATTTCTATTTGAGGCATTTCTTCAAAAATTCTAACTTCATCTTTATCAAATTCAATATTTTTAACCTGACTTAAATCTGTTCCAACAAAAATTACATTTTTAAATTCAGCACCTTTAAAATCAGCTCCATTTAAATTAACTCCTTAAAATATAATATGCCCCCTTTTTTTATATATATTTATTTATAAAGTTTTTAACTGATTCCCAATATAGTTCAGGATTTGATTTTAGAGATTTTGCATGTTCAGCTCCTTCAAATACTACCTTTTCCTTCTCCATTGTTCCCTCATCATATAATTTGTCTAACATATCATAAGGTACAAAATCATCTTTATCCCCATGTATAAACAACATTGGTATATTACATTTTTTAATTTGATCTATGGCTGAAGCAGCTGAAAACCAATATCCTGCACGAATTCTTCCTACTATATTAGCAAATTGCATAACTGGTATTTCTGGCAGGTTAAATAAAGATTTTAGCTGATAGGAAAATTCCTCCCACACAGATGTATATCCACAATCCTCAATTATACACTTTACATTAGCTGGAAGCTGTTCTCCTGATGTCATCATAACTGTTGATGCTCCCATTGATACTCCATGAAGTATAATTTCTGCATCACTATGGTCTTCTAATATAAAATTAATCCACTTAAGTATATCAAGCCTATCATGCCATCCCATACCAATATAATTACCTTCACTTTCTCCATGTCCTCTTAAATCAGGTACAAGAACATTATATCCCATATCATAAAATCCCTTTGCATAATGTTCCATGTCACTTCCTTTACCATTATATCCATGAACAGAAATAACCCATACATTAGATTTGCTAGGATTACTTACTTCATAACCATGCAACTTTAACTTTCCATTCACAATAAACTTGTCCACATAATTACTTTCATTTAAAATCCAATTATCTTCTTCCACTTCAATTTCGTCATCATTACCAAATATCTGGGCTTTTGATGTACTGTTATTTAAGGCTAAATTATAAAAATAATTGCCTATACCCCCTGTCATAATAATTATAAGAACTAATATAATTCCAAATATTATTGATACTCTTTTCTTATTCATCAAATCAATATCTTCTCCTATCTATAATTTTATATACACTATTGATTATTTTACCTATTTTTCAGAGATTGTCAATCAAAGTACAAAGGGCTGACGCCATGCTTTTTAGAATTTTCGGTTCTTTTGCGGCCTACAATTATTTTTTAACGTATTGAACAACTTACATATCAGAAAGCCAGTTATAATTAGTACTCGCTCTCAAAGAAAGTTTTTAATTTTCTATACGTTTAAAAAGCAAGATGGATATCCAAAATTAAATTTAGGATATCCATCTTTTATTATCTCTTCTTAATTTACTTTTGCAATTCCATCAGAATTAATATTATATCTTATAATTTTATTTCCTACTCTCCTAGTTAAACTTGTATCTTTAGCTACATAGCCTTCAGCATAGAAATAATATAAATTCTCACCTACTGTATTCCATCCTGATAGGCTTGATCCATCTTCATCAAAATAATATTTTTTTCCTTCGTATTCCTTCCAGCCCTTTACCATAGCTCCATCTTCTTTAAAAAAATAATTTTTACCTTCTATATTAGCAATTCCAGTTTCCATTTTCCCTAATGCTTGACTTTCTGTTGAAAAATAATAAGTTTTACCATCTATTTCTTTAAGACCTACAGCCAAAGCTCCAGTTGAATCAAAGTAATATTTTTTATCATCTATTTCTTTAAAACCAATCTGAATTTCTCCTTCATTGTTAAAAAAATAAGTATTGCCATCTATCTTTTGCCATCCTGTCTGCATAACACCATTTTCATCAAAATAATAAGTTTTATTGTTGATAGTTATAAAACCAAATTGTTCTACACCATTTTCACCAAAATAATAAGTTTTATTATCAATAGTTGCTAATCCACTCTGCATTTTACCATCTAATGAAAAATAGTATTTTTCTTCAAATAATGTCATCCAACCTACTTGAGCAAATCCTTTTGAAGTAAAAAAATACTTATCTTTTCCTATTGCCTGCCATCCTAACATTCTTACTCCATCTTTATTAAAGTAATAAATTTTTCCTTCTATAATCTTAAGTCCTGTATTAACAGCTCCATCTGTTCCTAAATAATATACGTGACTTCCAATTGTCTGCCATCCTGTAAGCATTAAACCTGTTATATCAAAATAATAGTTCTTATTTTCTAAAGTAATAAATCCTGAAATAGCAGTACCATCTTTACCTAAATAATAAGTTTTTCCATCTATAACTTGCTTTCCTATAAGCATTTTTCCTAATGAATCAAAATAATAATATTTATTTTCTATTAAAGTACTTCCTGTAGCAAGTTTACCCTCTTCTGAAAAATAATATTTATTGTTATCTTTATCCATCCAGCCTATTTGTGCACTTCCATCTTCATTCAAGTAATATTTTTCATTATTATAAACATTCCATCCCTTTAGGCCTATTCCCTTTTCATTAAATATATAATACTTTCCATTAATTAATTTTTTGCCTATCTGCATAAATCCATTTTCATCAAAGTAATATTGTTCTCCGTCTATATCCTTGAAACCAAATTGCATCTTTCCATTTTCATCAAAGTAATTAACTTTTCCATTAAAATTCTTAAATCCAACTTCCATTAATCCATCGTCATTGAAGAAATATGTTGAACCAGCTATTTTTACTTTTCCTTTTACTAGAACTCCTGTTTTATCGAAGTAATATTTATTTTTCTCACCCAAAGTTAACCAGCCTATATTAAGAGTACCATCTAAACCAGCATAGTACTTCTTATTATTAGCACTTATCCATCCTTTAAGAAGCTTTCCTTGTGCATCGAAGTAATAGTATTTTCCATTTATACTATTTATGCCTGTCAAAGCTGAACCATCTTTTTTATTTGAGTTAAAGTAATATCTTGATCCATTTATTATCTTCCATCCTGACTGTTTAATACCATCATTATCTAAATAGTAGTACTTATTATTAACCTTTAAAAGTCCTGTATGCATAACACCATTTCCTTCAAAATAATAAGTTAATCCATCTATTTCCTGCCATCCTTTTTGCATTATACCATCTTCATTAAAGAAATATACCTGGTCATCAATTACTTGCCAATTAGTTTGCATTTTACCTTCTGAATCAAAGTAATATGTGGATTTGTTTATAACATTAAATCCTTTCTGCATTATACCTTTTTCGTTGAAGTAGTAAGTATTACCATCTACTACTACGAATCCAGTCTGCATTTTACCACTTTCATCAAAATAATATGTGTTTTCATCTATTAAAGTAAAGCCTGTCTGCATTTCTCCATTTTCATTAAAGTAATAAATTGCATCATTAATTGTCTGCCAGAACTTTTGCATTTCTCCATCTTCATTAAAGTAATATACCTTACCCTCTACATCAATAAATCCCTTTTGCATTATTCCCTTTTCATTGAAATAATATGTCTTATCATTTATTAATGCAAATCCGACTTTCATTACTCCTTCTTCATCAAAATAATAAGTTTCTTCATCTATTATCTGCCATCCTCTTTGCATTTCTCCATTTTCATTAAAGTAATATGTTTTACCTTCTATTACTCTAAATCCTGTCTGCAACTTACCATCTTCACCAAAGTAATATTTTTCTCCGTCTATTTTTTGCCAATATCTTTGTAATATACCATTAACATTAAAGTAATATTTCTCTCCATCTATCTCTTGCCAATATCTTTGCATCTTACCATCTTCATTAAAGTAATAAGTATTTTCATCTATTACTTGCCAGAACTTTTGCATAATACCATCTTTATTAAAGTAATACATATCTCCATCTATCTTTTGCCAGTCCCTTAACATTACACCATTATCTGCGAAATAATATTTATTTCCTTCCAATTCAAGCCAAGCAATTTGTGCCATTCCATCTTCATGGAAATAATAACGATGTCCTTGTACATCATTCCATCCAGTTAATATATGTCCATTAGAATTAAATCCATAGTACTTTCCGTTAATAATTGAAATAATAACTGCCATCTTACCATTTGAAGGATAGAAATAATACTTTTCTCCATCTATTTCCTGCCATCCTATTCTTCTCTTACCATCTGCACCTAAATAATATTTACTACTTCCACTGCCAAGCCAGAAAGTATGTTTTCTACCATTTCCATCAAAGTAATAATAATCTGATCCTATTCTAACCCATTCTACTCTCATAGTATCATTTTCTGAGAAATAATAATCATAATCACCAATGGTTGTTAATCCCCTTGCTGCTACTCCTGATTCGGTAAAATAATAAGTTTCACCATCTACCATTCTCCAGCCATAATACATACTTCCATCTGGATTAAAATAATAATGATGTCCATCTATAAATTGAAGATGTTCTTTCATTACTCCATCTTCATCAAAATAGTAAGTCTTATTATCTATGACTTGGAATCCTACCTTTGCTGTACCATCTTTAGAATCAAAATAATACTTTTCATTATCAATAGTTACCCATCCTGATGATAAAGCACCATTTATAGCAAAGTAACATCTCTTACCATCTATTACTTTCCATCCTATAGTCGCTTGTCCTATTTCGTTAAAATAGTACTTTTTATTTTCTATAGTCTGCCATCCTATTAACATACCTTCTTCTTCGTCAAAGCAATAAATTTTTCCATCAATAGATTTAATACCTATAACATTTATTCCGTTTTCATCAAAATAATATTTCTTATTATCAATAGTCTGCCATCCTGTTAAATCTACACCATATGAATTAAAATAATACTTTTTATTATTTATAACCTGCCACTCTTTTACTGCCTTTCCTTCTTCATTAAAATAATACTTTTTATCACTTGTTTCATACCAAGCTTCTATTAATGTTTCACCATTTTCATTAAAGTAATATATATCTCCATCTATTTCTCTAAGCCCTTCAGCACGTTTTCCATCTTCATCAAAATAATAGTTCTTATCTTCAATAGTCTGCCATCCTGTTAATGCTTCACCTTCAGAATCAAAGTAATATATATTATCTTCAACGCTTTTCCATCCTCTTATAACAGAACCATCCTCATCAAAATAATAAATTTTGTCATCTATATTGTTTAATCCATTTAAAAGTATGCCATCTTCATTGAAATAATATTTTTTACCTTTTACAGTCTGCCATCCAAAAACTTCTGCTCCACTTTCATCAAAGCAATATGTTTTATCATCTATTACATTTATTCCTGTTAAGAATAAACCTTCTTCATTGAAATAATATTTTTTCTCTTCTATTTCAGTCCAGCCTACAGCTAATTCACCATTTTCATTGAAGTAATATTTTTTACCATTAATATTATTCCATCCAGTAAGTAATGAGCCATCTTCTTTAAAATAATATTTCTTATTATCTATTACTTGCCATCCTACTGCTACACCATTTTCTCCAAAATAGTACTGTTTATCATCAACAGTTTTCCAGCCTGTTATAGCTGCTCCATCTTCTCCAAAATAATACTTAGAGTCAGCTATTTCTTTCCATCCCTTTACAGTTTGCCCCTTTTCATCAAAGTAATATTTCTTTCCATCTATAACTTTAATACTAGATAATACTAATTTATTTTCTGAGAAATAATAATTTTCATCTTCTATAGTCTGCCATCCATCTACTGCAGATCCATCTTCTCCAAAGTAGTATCTTGAATTATCTATATCCATCCATGTATCTTTAATTAATCCTGTACTATCAAAATAATATTTTTTATCATCTATAACTTTTAAACCTTTTACACTACATCCAGACTTGTCAAAATAATACTTTTCATCCTCTATTGTTGCCCATCCTATAACTGCTGCTCCATCTTCTTCTCCAAAGTAGTAATCTTTATCATAAATAGTCTGCCATTCTGTTAATTGAACACCACCTTCATCAAAACAATATAATTTATTATTTATAGTAACTAATCCAGTAACTGCCTTGTAATCATCACCAAAATAATACTTTTGCCCATCTACTGTTGTCCAACCTTTTATTGCTGCTCCATCTTCTCCAAAATAATATTGACTTCCGCTAATATCTATTAAACCAGTTGAATAACATCCATTATTTCCAAAATAGTAAAACTTATTATAAATATTTTGTAAACCTGAAGCACGAACTCCATCTTCATTAAAATAATATTTTTTATTATTTATCGTTTGCCATCCAACTACCGCTGCTCCGTCTTCCCCAAAGTAATATTTATTTTTATTTATGGTTTTCCATCCAATACTTTTAGTACCATTTGAGTTGTAGTAGTAAGTTTTTCCATCCTCTACTACTAACCCTTTCTTAGATTTATTTGATGTACTATTAACATCCTGCTTTTCTTGAATTTGAATATTTACATTATCATTATCATATGCTTTAACTGGCTCCCCATAAGATACTGCTGCGGCAGCACTTAAAATTAACGAACAAATTAACTTTCTATTCACTTATATCCCACCTTTTTTACTTTTTTAAATTATTATACCATAATAAGTATATTTTTTGGTATATTTTTAACTTTCTTCAAAAGTTTGTATAAAGTTATGTTTTTATTATATATTTCCTAACCTGACAATAACCTGACAAACTTATATTATCTGATCTGCTATTGGATTAGTTTTACTATATTTATCTTTTATTTCATTTAAATATTGTATGTTATGTAATTATATTGCGTATTTTACAATTAAAATAAAGAGGGGAATATTAAAATAAAAAAAATATTTATTTCTGCACTAACTATATCACTACTTGTAGTTAACAGTTTAAGTGTTAGTGCTTCTACAAAAACTGAAGAGATTTTATCATTAATGCCAGGAGTAACTGCTGAGGAATTAGAGCAAAGCATTAATGATGCAGCATCTATTTATACTTTGGATGCTTCAAGAAATGTTGGGGACATATTTTATGAACCATCTACAACTGCTAATATTGAACATGGACATGTTGGTATTTACTACACTACTGATACTATAGTTGAATCTATGCCAAGCAGTGGTGTACGATCTTTAAGCAGACTTAACAAGAAAGTTGCAAAAGGCTCTAAGATTTTTACATTAGATGGTGTTAGTCAATCTGTAAAGAATGGCGCTTCCTCTTAGGCTTGGTCTCAAATTGGATGTAAATATTCTTATAATTTTGCCACTAACAGATTAACAAGTATGAGCGGAGATAAAAACTGTTCAAAACTAGTATGGTCTGCTTATAAGAATGCTGGGAACTTAGATATCGATTCAAATAAAGAAACATGGATTGCATATTTTGCACCTTCTTCTACTGATGTTATGTATACAGAAGGAAATGCTTCATTAGTTGAATTTAATAAAAATGGTACAGCTAAGTTCAATGGATATACATATAAAGAAGATAATACTTTAAATGAAAATACTGTTGGATATACTATGGCTGGAACCTTGAAGGATTCTTTATATTATTTTTTATGTAACGGTTCCTTTAAAAAAGATTATTATTCATCAAAAATCATTCTTGGTGATAAAAAAAATAATACTGTTCATGAAATAAAAGGATTTGTTAATTCCTATGGTAATGATGAAGATAATATTTACCTATTAACTGATGATATGACTAATAGAAATAATAAACAAGTTCAAAAAGTCTCCATAAATAATCTAGATGATATTACTACAACAAGTAATAATATAGCCTTTGATTATGAAGTTGAAAGTAACTTTAAAATAATAGTTTCAGATACCTACATTTACGCTTTTGTAATAAGAGACAGAAATAAAATATACTACCCTGCACTATTGGGGAAAGTTTATCGTTTTGATATAGATACAGAAAATTTCACCTGCGAATTTACATTAAAAAACTATAGTATGAATACTTCATTAAATCCAATCTGTTACTATGATGATGCAGATTCTAAAATCTATCTATTTTATCAGGAGGACATAGATAATAAATATTATCTATATTCATATAACTTAGATGGAAAGCTTCTAGATAGTATAAAACTTAACTCTTTAAAGTTGAAGAATAACTTGTATCCTCATAACTTTATAAAAGTGAGTACTTAAAAAGTGGAGCTTTTCTACAATAAAGCTCCACTTAGTTTATAGATATTTATTAATAAAATCTCTAACAGATTTCCAATATAGATCAGGATTTGACTTTAAAGACTTTGCATGTTCAGCTCCTTCAAACACTACCTTCTCCTTTTCCATTGTTCCTTCATCATATAATTTATCTAACATATCATAAGGAACAAAATCATCTTCATCTCCATGTATAAATAACATTGGACTAGTACATTTCTTAATCTGGTCTATTGCTGAAGCATCTGAAAACCAATATCCAGCACGAATTCTTCCTACTATATCAGCACACTGCATAACTGGCACTTCTGGCAGATTAAATAATGATTTTAACTGGTAAGAAAACTCATCCCACACAGATGTATATCCACAATCCTCAATTATGCATTTAACATTATCAGGAAGCTGTTCTCCTGATGTCATCATTACTGTTGCAGCTCCCATTGATACTCCATGAAGTATAATTTCAGCATCACTATGATCTTCTAATATAAGATTGATCCACTTAAGTATATCAAGTCTATCATCCCATCCCATACCTATGTAATTACCTTCACTTTCTCCATGTCCTCTTAAATCAGGAACAAGCACATTATATCCCATATCATAAAAACCCTTTGCATAATCTGCCATCTTACTTCCATTACCATTATATCCATGAACAGAAACAACCCATACATTTGATTTATTACTATTCTCAATTTCATAACCATGTAAATTTATTGTTCCTGATTTAATAAATTTATCTTTGTAATTACTTTCATCAATAATCCAGTTTGATACTTCATCTGTACTATTTGATTTACCAAATACTTTTTCTTTAGAAGTGTTTGGATTTAGGGCTAAGTTATACATATAATTTCCTCTTCATAAAAAAAGAACCTGAACTTTAAATATGATAACAGGTTCCTTTATTGTATATTTTTTTTTGTATTATTGTACTATTTAATTTATATCTTGAAAACCCTTATTAGTAACTTTAATATTCAAAAACATGTCCTCAACATTATTCCATCCCTTATTTGATACTAAATGAACAAGATTAGAAAACCACTTTTTATAATATACTGCATCTTTCTTAGGCATATAGCTATTTCCTTCTTCTAAAGATTTATCCACTGCTTCATTATAAACATCTATTATATCTTTTCCATCCTTAGTATAATAAGTGCCATTTTTCTCTTCTAATAATCTAACATCAATACCAGTTCCCTGTAAGCATTGATGATATAAATTAAACTTTGCCTTACCCTCATCTGTTATTTTTTTATTATTGTGCCCATTATATAAAGAAGTAAGAATTATATGTTTAAATAATTCAGCTGCATTATTTCCATCTTCTAAAATCTTCTTAATTTCATCTGCTGGCCCCTTCCCCTCTTCTACATTCACTTTATAAGAATAAGGATCAATGGTTATATTAAATTGAAAAATGCTCTTTATCCCAGATTTTTTTAGCATTTTACTAAATTGACTATTTACTAAATCTCTCTGAAAAGTACCTTCACTTCTATTAAGCAGTCCTTCTTTCTTACTCAAGCCTCTAAAAGCAGAATCTCTTAAATCACAACTTGATAGTTCTCCAGAAGTTATCATCTGCATCTCATTAGTAAAAGCCACACTACGCTCCTCATCACTTAAATCTGCTACATATGATGAAGAATTTTGATTATAATACTTGTCCATTATATACTTTTCAGGATTATCATGACTCTTTGCAATAGATGCAAGCCTTTCATACTTATCTTTTAATACTTTTTCATAAGCACTAAATTCATCTTTATATGAAACCTGCGCTTTAAGTTCACTTCCACAATTATCAATAGTCTTTTGATTTTCTTCATCTACCTTTTCAAGATAGCTTGATATTCTTAATGAATTATCAACTTTTCTATTATCTGATATACTATATTTTAACTGTTTTGCCCCTTTATTACTTAAAGTAATAGTATCTTTATTTGACAGCTTACTTGAACTTTTATTGTCCTTTTTATTAACTGTAGAACTTTTATACATTGTATTATTAAAATAACTATTTATTCTCATAAAAAAACCTCTTTTATAAAACTGTTTTATAATTAGTATTTGCTAGGTCATAAATCCAGTCAACATATAATTTCACATTGTTCATGGTAGATTTCTTTGAAGCTTTTGCATTATATTTAAACTTCCATACCTGTTTTACTGGAATTTTATCTTTCTCTGAAATATTATAAGAGCCTGAAGTTGCACTTGAAACTTTTGAAGTATACCAGTTTCCTACACTTTCTGGCATTAATATATGATGAACATTTCCTTGACTTGGACTTTGAGTAGATTTTGTAGATACTCTCGTAACTATTGCCCCAGCTGGTATTTTGCTTTCTCTACTTAGATTTAATTTAATAATACTTGAATCAACACCTGAATAAGACATTGAACTATTTCCTCTATTTACTGCACTTCCTGTAAAACTAAAAGTACCACTTCCTGACTTAATACGGTTATTTAAGGAGACTGAAAAATACATTGGCTTATTTATATCATAATCACCTCTGTTTACCTTAATATAAAAAGTTTGTCCATTCTTTTTGCCATCACAGTTAACAGCTAAGAAAGGAGTTAATGTTGAAGCATCTAAAACTCTTGTTGATTTTGATATTAGATAGTCTGCTGAATCTCTTAATTCAACTGACATATTTGAATAACTTTTATCATGTGAACATCTTATATAAATTTTTTCATCTGCATTTACTGTAAATTTAAAATATGAGCAAGTTTCTTGTGCTGGAAGTATACCTGTTACTGATTTAAGATTTGTATATCTTCCCATATCATAAGCTGTAGCACTTGTATAATTACCTCCATTAACAGTAGGAATAGCATATGCAGGTTTTGCTGTTAAAAATGCTGCAAACAAGCATATAAAAATCCCCAAAATAAACTTTTTCTTAAAATTCATTATTAATACCCCCTTTTTTATACTTACTTTATTTTCGTAAATTAATTCTATTTTTTTATAGTTGTAGAAAATATTATAAATATTTAAAAACTATTTTCAAAACGCTGCATAGGCTTTATTTGTGAAATATGTACATAAAAAGAAACCTTTATTTAGAAATACACCTAAATAAAAGTTTCTTTATTTGTCATAATACTGTCACAAACTTATACTATAATTAATTTGTAAAGTAAATAAAACATTATTCCCCTAGTAAATAAATCATTTTTTTCCTTAATTTATAAATGGCTTCCCCCTAAAAGGAAGCCATCTTTTTTACTCTTATCTTATTGTCTCTAAAAATTCTCTATGAATCCTAACATCCTCACTAATCTCCGGATGAAAAGCTAATCCAATCTGCTTTCCATACCTAACACCAACAATCTTTCCCTCAACTTCAGCCAAAACCTCAACTCCAGCTCCAACCTCACTAATATAAGGGGCTCTAATAAACACCATAGGAAAATCCTCAAACTCCCCTACTTTTTTAACAGTTTCAAAACTTCCAAGCTGTCTTCCATAAGCATTCCTCTTCACACTAACAGGCAAAGTGCCAAGATATCTATTATCATCATTTTCAATATTCTCAGCTAAAAGTATAAGTCCAGCACAAGTTGCAAGAACAGGAAGACCATTCTTTATCTTTTCTCTTAAAGTATCCATCATATCAAGCTTTCTAAGAAGCTTTCCTTGAACAGTACTTTCTCCTCCAGGAAGGATAATTCCATCAATACCTTTAAGATCAGCTTTCTGCCTTATCTCAATGCAGTCAGCACCTAATTCCTTTATAATCTTTTCATGTTCAATGAAAGCTCCTTGAAGTGCAAGTACTCCAATCTTCATATTACTTACCTCTCTCTTCCATAATAAGTTCTATTTCACTTTCATTAATTCCTACCATAGCTTCTCCAAGATCTTCTGATAATTTTGCTATAAGTTTTGCATCTTTATAATTAGTAACAGCTTGAACTATTGCTGCTGCTCTTTTTGCTGGATTTCCTGATTTGAAGATTCCTGAACCTACAAATACACCTTCTGCTCCAAGCTGCATCATAAGGGCTGCATCTGCTGGAGTTGCTACACCACCTGCTGCAAAGTTTACTACTGGAAGTTTTCCATTTTCATGTACATACTTAACTAAATCATAAGGAACTTGAAGCTGTTTAGCTTCTTCAAATAATTCATCTTCTCCCATAGCTGTAATCTTTCTTATTTCAGAATTCATCTTTCTCATATGACGTACTGCCTGAACTATGTCCCCTGTTCCTGGTTCCCCCTTAGTTCTTATCATAGCGGCACCTTCATTAATTCTTCTTAAGGCTTCTCCTAAATCCCTTGCTCCACATACAAAAGGTACCTTAAAGTTTCTCTTATTAATATGGTAAATATCATCTGCTGGTGATAATACTTCAGATTCATCTATATAATCAATTTCAATTGCTTCTAATATCTGTGCTTCTGCAAAATGTCCTATTCTGCATTTTGCCATAACAGGTATACTTACTGCTTCTTGAATTCCCTTAATCATTTTAGGATCACTCATTCTAGAAACTCCACCTGCTGCTCTTATATCTGCTGGGATTCTTTCTAATGCCATAACTGCACATGCTCCAGCTTCCTCTGCTATTTTAGCCTGTTCTGGAGTAGTAACATCCATGATGACACCACCCTTTAACATTTGCGCTAGACCTTTATTTAACTCATATTGTTTGTTTTCCATTTTATCGTCCCCCTTGTTATTTATGTAAACAATGTTATAATAAATCTGACTATAGGAAAATACTCAAAAAGAATAAAAAATAGATGTCAGATAGGGGGCAATGCTGATGTTAACATACAATTTTGAAAAGGTAGATGGGCCTTTATATGAACATATTTATAAATGCCTGAAAGAAGATATTATCTCTGGTACACTGCAGCCACATGAAAAGCTTCCCTCCAAAAGAAGTTTTGCAAAGAATAATGGCATTAGTACCATTACAATTCAAAATGCTTATGACCAGTTGATTAGTGAGGGCTATATTTACACCCTGCCAAAGAAGGGATACTATGTTGCAGATATTGAAGGTTTAAGGCATGTTCCAAAGTCGGAAAACTTTTCTTTAGATATAAAACTTCCTCCAAAGCTTAAAGAATATGAAATTGACTTATCTAATAATAGAACGAATCCAGATAACTTTCCTTTTTCCATATGGGCAAAACTTTTAAGGGAAACTATCTCAAAGAAAAATGAAGAGTTAATGAAACCATCACCAACAGGAGGTATAGAAGAACTTAGAATTGCTATTGCTAATCATTTAAAATCCTTTAGAGGTATGCTAGTTGATCCAAATCAAATAGTTATTGGAGCAGGAACTGAATATTTGTATGGGCTTCTTATACAGCTTCTTGGAAATGATAAAACCTATTGTACTGAGAATCCTGGCTATAAAAAACTTGTTCAGATATATGCTCAAAATAAAATCAATTGCTCTTTTGCAGATATGGATTTAAAGGGTATTACTGTTGAAGGACTTAAAAGTTCAAAAGCTCAAATTGCTCATATTAGTCCAACTCACCATTTTCCTACTGGAATAACTATGCCTGCTGATAGAAGATATGAAGTTTTAGCCTGGGCAAATGAAAAATCAGGCCGTTATATTATTGAAGATGACTATGATAGCGAATTCCGTCCTAACGGAAAGCCAATACCTCCCTTATTTAGTATTGATGGCTGTGAAAAGGTAATTTATATGAATACCTTCTCTAAGTCTTTAACTCCAACAATTCGTATAAGTTACATGGTTTTACCTGCTTCTTTAGTTAATAAATTTTATGAACAGTTATCCTTTTATGCATGTACAGTATCAAACTTTGAACAATATACTTTAGCAGAATTTATTAAGAGAGGATATTTTGAAAAACATATTAATAGAATGCGTCTTTATTACAGCAGACAAAGAAAGCAGGTTTTAGACTGTATTAATAAAAGCAGCTTAAAAGAAAAATGTAGTGTAATAGAAAATGATTCAGGCCTTCACTTTCTTTTAAAATTAGATACAAAATTATCTGATGAAGAGATTATAGATTCCCTAAGAAAAAAAGGAATTCAGATTAGAGCATTATCAGAATATTTTTTAACGGAAGAAAAGGAATCTGCTCATGTTTTTTTATTGAACTATTCTAATATTGATATAAATAAGTTAGATTATGTATTTAAAATCATAGCTGAAATTATTTAATTACTATGCATTTTGACATGATTTTGTCACATAACTATCCTATACTAAATACATAAAGTAAATAAAACATTATTCCCTCTAAATTAATGTTGAAAGGACCTCTTAAAATACTAAGAAGTCCTTTTTTTATTTAGTCCCAAAGGCTTCCGTACCTTTTAAGTATTTCAGCCTCTGATACATTCTTATAAAAACTATAAATCAATTCATCTACCATTTCCTTATTGGCTATGCTTTCAAGCCATTCTTCTGGTATTCCTTCCATTTCATAAATCATACCTGCTATAGAACCTGTAATTGATGCTATTGTATCTGTATCTCCTCCAAGATTAACTGCTTTAAGTACTGCATCTTTAAAGTTTGTTGTTGTTCCAACGCACCATATTGCAGCTTCAAGAGTATCTACAACATAGCCGCTTGACTTAATTTCTTCTTCTGGAGTTTTAAAGAAATCTTTATCAAATATTCTGCTATAGCTTTCTAGTTCTTTTCTGTATATATTATCATCTTCAAAGTTCATCTCAAATAAAGTTTTTACATTATTAATAGCCTTTTCTAAAGGATCATTCCATGACAATCTAAATAGAAGTTCTAAATATAATATAGAACCAGTTATAGAGCGTGGATGTCTATGTGTAACAGCTGTAAATCTTTTGATAATTTCTACTTTTTCAAGAAAATTAAAGTTTTCATAATATAGAAATAATAATGGTGCTAATCTCATAACTGCTCCATTTCCATTATCATATTCTGTATTACCTCCACATTCTTCTGCTGGAATTCCCATTTTAAATCTTCTTATTGATTCTATTGTTGTTCTTCCTATATCAAACATTTCTCCATAAGGTGTCATATAACCATCTTCTGCATAGTTAACAAACTTAAACATTAAATCTTCTGGTGTTCCTTTTTCTATAATATTCTGTATTAAACAGAAAGTCATTGATGTATCATCTGACCATGTACCTGGTTTTTGATTATATGTTCCATAGCCTGTTACACCTTCTATTTTATAAGTTCCTCTTCTTTTAAACTCTGCCGGAACTCCTAGCATATCTCCAATAATACCTCCGTAAATCAATGGCATCATCTCATTTTTTATATTAAGTGCAAGATACATCTTCGAATCCTCATCCCATCTATCTTGTATACTTCTTTGACACATAACATTACTCCTTTCTCTAATTAAGTAAATCAGCTACTATATGTATTTTACCACTACTATCAATTGATGCTTCTTTAATAATCATTGACTGTCCTGAATTAATCAATAGTTCTGCTTCCTTTGGATATTTACTTATTGATGCAACATATGCTGCACTTGCCCCTTCTGGAACATTTATAGTCCACATAACTTGTCTATTAAAAGCAGATCTTTCTAAAACTGTTGTACTCATAAATCCTTTTTCAGAAATAGTCTTTCCTATTAATGAACTGCAATCAATAGAATTACTCATTAAATTCACTTCACTTAACTTTTTAAGTGGACTTAAACCAGTCCCTCTATATACAGTCATATCATAAGGAACCTGTCCTTTACTAATTGCATTATTTAAATTCTGTAAAGCTTTAGGGTCTATACCATTTAAAGTTCCTTCTATTCCTCTCAAATATTTATTAATTCTCCCAGAACCATTTGCTGTATAAAGCCTTATAGCTTCTCTTTCCTCTACAGATAATGTATTTAACCAATCTCCATAGTACTTTTCTCCAAACTTACTAGCATCATCTAGAGAATTAAGAGCCATCTTTTCAGCATCAACAGCAGTATCTGCCCCTTTAACTCCCTTTATTTTATCACCAGCTTTCTTTAGAAGAATAAGCTGTGCTACTTCTCCTGCTACATAACCTGTTACATAACATATACCCTTTTCTTCATAAGTATCATTTGCACCTTGGGCCAAGCCTTCAACTATTAAAAATGGGTCATGAATAATTGCTGATATAGTTTCATTATATTTTGATGTTTTTCTCTTACATTCCAAGAAAAAATCTGGTGCATCACCAAAAAATGCAGTACATGCCACCCCTATTCCAGCTCCTGCATATACAAATACACCTTTAACTAAATTCCACACATCTCCAATAAAACCTAAAATAGATACACCTATTCCTTTTACTAAATTAATTGTACCAACACCAAAACTATTTAACTTAGTATGTAAATCCTCGAAAAAGTTTGTATACTTACTATAAATAGAATTTGCTTTACTTTTATATGTATCATCCATATTTTCATATGGTATTACCTTTCTATTATAAAGATCTCTCATATCAGAAACATCTTCCATAAGTCTATTATAATAATATCCTATACTATTATGTAAATCATCAAGCTTGTCCCCATTTCTTCTTTCAGCAGCCTTTTCTTCATCACTTGCAAAAGGACTTGGAAAACTCTTAAATACTGCTGCATTTCTTCTTGTCATCCCAACATTACAGCAGGAACTTATCAAAGTTTCCATGTTCCAATAGATATCATTTCTGCTGACTCTCATCATAGATTCATGATTTTTAGGTCTTATTATAGATGTCATATCATTTGAATAATTACTAAATATATCATGAAGATCTGTAATCTCTTCTTTACATGAGCTTATTTGGCTTTTCATATCACTATACTTAGTTCTTAAAGCCGAGACTGCTTCCCCTGAATTTTCACTTTCAAGTTTATTATTTATGCTTATAATTCTAGATTCTATACTTTCAAGAGCACTTCTATATCTTTCAAGTTCTTGAACTATAGAATCAATGGTTCCATAATTGACTTTTATATCTCTTTTCAATAAAAAAACTCCCCTACTCCAAACTGCAACTTGAAATTTTATTTATTAATGTATCACACTCTCTTTCCATAAAAAATTCACGTCCTATTCTCTCTTTTTACTATTAGCTATTGTTTCATCTACTTTTTCAAAATCTTCTAATAATGTATGAAGACTTGTATAAAAATCTTCTAAATTCTCCATTAACTTTGGTGCCTTTGTATCAGTCATGTTCTTCAAGGTACTTTTAATTTCAGAAATAAAATCTGAATTAAAGCCTTCAAGCTGACTTACAGTATTGTTAATAAAACTTTTAGAATAAGGTTCAAATTCAAGCATATCACTAGCAAGCTTTCTTTCCTCTTCCCTTAAACCTTCTATATCTACCTTAATCATCTTTATCCCCCCTTTAAGCTAATTTTATATTTAAATTCAATTTATGTAAATATATATATTAAAATTATAAATTGTAATTTAAAGTATAATGATACAATAAACTCAAATTTAAAAAATATGTTTTTTTCTACAAGAAACGCCTTCAATACTAAATTGAAAACATTTAACCTGCCTGACATTTCTAATTCTCCAGTTTTACTCTTTTACTCTTCTTAATAATATAAAAATATCGTTAACTTGCCATAATACTGTCACATATAAATGCTAAGATAAGAATGTACAGAGTTGCTAATATTTTTATGTATAGTACAAAGTAATATTTACCAAAGTAT
>CAKVFO010000057.1 GCA_934746785.1 uncultured Clostridium sp.
CTCTAATGCAAGCTCTAATTCTTCTTCATTATGAACTTCTACAAGAGGCATTAAATTAAACTTTCTACATTCCTCATAATATTTCTTTAAGTCTTTTCCCAGTATTGCTGCAATAAGTAATATACCGCTGGCGCCTAAAGTTTTAGCTTCATAAATTTGATAAAAATCAATTACAAAGTCTTTTCTTAATATAGGTCTTTCACTTAAAGTCTTTATTTTCTTTAAATACTCATCTTTACCCTTGAAAAAATCCTCTTCTGTTAATACTGAATAAGCATCAACTTTAAGTTCTTTATAGTAATTAATTATTTTCTCTAAATCAAAATCTTCTACTATTATTCCTTTAGAAGGGGAAGCTTTTTTATACTCCCCTATTACAGAAAGACCATCCTTTGCTAATACTTCTTTAAACTTATTTTCAAAGCTTTCAGTTTCTATTGCCCTTTTATATATCTCTTCTAAAGAAACTATCTCTTTTCTTTCATCTACTCTTTTTCTTTTCTTAGCGCAAATATCATCTAGTATCATAGCTTCACCTCTTTTATGCTGAAATTTCTTGAAGCTTCTTATAAGCTTTTCCTGAATCAATAAGTTCTTCAGCTAGTGCTATTCCTTCTTTAAGTGAATCAACCTTCTTTGAAACATATAAAGCTGCTGCTGAATTTAAAACTACTATATCTCTCTTAGGTCCCTTTTCTCCCTTTAGAATATTTATTATTATTTCTGCATTTTCCTTAGGAGTTCCACCTTCAATTTCCTTTATATCAATCTTAGAAAATCCATAATCTTCAGGATCTAATTTATATTCTTTTATTTCTCCATTATTAACTTCACATACTGTGGTTGTTGTTGTAGTTGTTATTTCATCTAGACCATCATCACCATGAACAACCATAGCTCTATCTAGTCCCAATCCCATTAAAACTTCCCCAGCTGTTCTTACTAGTTTTTCATCATATATTCCTAAAAGCTGACCAGTTATAGGAGCTGGATTTGCAAGAGGTCCAAGTAAATTAAATAAAGTTCTTGTTCCTAATTCTCTTCTTGCTGGTCCTACATTCTTCATTGCCTTATGATATTGCTGTGCAAATAAGAATGACATTCCCATATCTTCAATACGTTTTTTACTTGTTTCCTTATCAAAATCTATCTTGATACCAAGTTCGCTTAAAACATCTGCACTTCCACTTTTACTTGATACTGCTCTATTACCATGTTTAGCAACCTTAGCTCCACCTGCTGCTGCAATTATTGCAACTGTAGTTGAAATATTAAAGGTCTTTCCTCCGTCTCCACCAGTTCCACAAGTATCAATTAAGTTTTCTCTATCTTCAACATCACAAGTTTCCATATTATCTCTTAAAGCTTTAGCTGCACCTAAAACTTCTACAGGGGTTTCACCCTTAACTCTTAATCCTATTAAGAAACCTCCAATCTGTGTATTGTTAGCTTCTCCCCTCATTATTTCATTAATAACCTCTCTTGCTTCTTCCTCTGTTAAATCTTGACCATCAATAATTTTCTTTATAGCATCATCTATTTTCATAACAAATTACCTCCACAAAATTTTTAAGCATTCTCTTTCCCTTTGGTGTAAATACTGATTCAGGATGGAATTGTAATCCATATATAGGCATATTCTTAGCTCTCACTGCCATAATCACACCATCTGTTGTTTCACCTATTATCTCTAATTTCTCAGGTAAACTTTCTTTTTCTATAACTAAAGAGTGATATCTCATAACCTCTGTTTTTCTGCCTACACCTTCAAAGATGTCATTTCCTTTAACACTTATCTTAGAACTCTTTCCATGGAATATCTCCTTTGCCTTTACCACCTTGCCTCCAAAAGCTAATCCTATAGCTTGATGTCCAAGGCATATTCCAAGGATAGGTATCTTCCCTCCTAAAGTTTTAATAACATCTACTGATATTCCAGCATCCTCTGGTCTTCCTGGTCCTGGAGAAATTATTATTCCTTCTGGCTTCATATTTCTTATTTCATCTATAGTAATTTCATCATTTCTAAAAACTTTTACCTCAGCAAATTCACTAACATATTGATATAAGTTAAATGTAAAAGAATCATAATTATCTATTAAAACTATCATCTTAATGCCTCCCTTAATGCTCCAAGCTTGTTTTCTATTTCTAAACATTCATTTTCTGGATCTGAATCATATACTAATCCGCCTCCAGCCTGCAGATAAGCAACTTTATTCTTTAAAACTAAGGTTCTAATTGCAATACACATATCCATATCACCGCCATATGCAAAGTAACCTACAGCTCCTCCATAAATTCCACGTCTCTTATTTTCAAGTTCTTCTATAATTTCCATAGCTCTTATCTTTGGAGCTCCAGATAAAGTTCCTGCAGGAAGACAAGAAGCTAAAGCATCAAAACAAGTTTTACCTTCTTTAAGCTTTCCTTCAACCTTTGTTGTAATGTGCATTACATGAGAGAACATTTCTATCTTCATAAAATCTTTAACTTCAACTGTTCCTACTTCACTAATCTTTCCTATATCATTTCTTCCAAGGTCAACTAGCATTACATGTTCTGCCTTTTCCTTTTCATCTGCTAAAAGATCCTTTTTTAAAGCTTCATCCTCTTCATCATCTTTTCCCCTTTTCCTGCTTCCTGCAATAGGATTAGTAGCTACTACATTTCCTCTTACAGAAACAAGGCTTTCAGGTGATGAGCCTATTACTTGATAATCATCATAATCTATTAAAAACATATAAGGTGATGGATTGCTTTCTCTTAAAGATCTGTATATTTCAAGAGGTTCTTTATCTGTATCACAATACATTCTTCTTGATACAACTGCTTGGAATATATCTCCGTTCACTATATATTCCTTAACCTTTTCAATTCTCTTTTTATGCTCTTCTCTGCTAGTTGAATATCTTAGCGTTATATCCTTCTTAGGAGCTCTCGCCTTTTGAACAGCTATATAAGAATTTAATATTTTTTCTAAATATTCTTCTTGAGATTTTTTTATTTCTTCAAATTCTCTATTATCTTCATTAAATATTGTATCTACAACATAAACTTGATTAGTTAAATGGTCATAACATAAATATCTCTTATAAAAATTAAATCTAATCATTGGGACATTTAAATCATCTTCATTTTTGAATTTAAGTTTTTTCTCATATAAAGTTATTGAATCATACCCCATATATCCAATAGCCCCACCTTTAAAAGTAAAAGGGTTAGTACTGTCATCAAAATCTAATAATGCTTCTTTCTTTATCTGTTCAATTTCTTTCAAACTATCTCCCATTATTTCCATGTAAGGGTTTTCTCCCAAGAAAGAATATCTTCCAAAATGACCTTCACGGCTTCCACCTTCAAAAATAAATTTTCTATTGCCCTTAAGTCCATTAAATAAACTAATTGGTGTTACTACATCCCCTCTAAATTGGCTAATAAATGAAAATGCTTTTCTATTTTCTTTTTTCTCTTTAAAACTTTCTAATGTCATACTAATCATTAATAACGCCCCCTTAAATTTTTTATTTTATTTATGAAAAAAGTTTTGAATTTCCTATACGTTAAAAAAAGGCCACTTCATCTCAAAATTTTGGGACGAAGTGACCGTGGTGCCACCCAAATTCTATGTACCATAAATGAAAAATTTAACTTTCCTATACGTAAAAAAAGCACTTCACCCTACTTAGGACGAAATACTAAAACTTTCGCTATGCCACCTATGTTACATACTCATTCAGATACGGATTAAAATAATCGATATCCTGTCTTTTTAACGGCAGACACCCGTATACTTGTACTTTTCTTAAAATTTCCAAGTATCATCTCAAAGATCCATTCAATAAAGGCTACAGTACTTGACTCTCACCAACGTCAAGTTCTCTGGAAACTAAACTCCAATATCTACTAATTCTTATCATCGACTTTTCATTTACTACATTATATTCATATTTGTTACATTTTGCTACTTCTATTTTTTATCATTTATAGTTATTTTAGTTAACTAATTATATCTATTTTCAATTTCCTCTTTCATGCTCTTTTTCTCTATACATATCATTGTAAGGGAATGCAGAAGCAAGTTTTTCTATTAAGGCTAGTATATTTTTCTTGGGACTTTTTCTGTATTGGAAGTATATCTAGAATGTATACGTAAGATTTTCTTTTAATGATAGTATATTTTCCTTGGGAGTCTTTCTGTTTTGAATGTGTATTTAGAATGCAGACGTGAGATTTTCTCTTAATGCTAGTATATTTTTCTTGTGAGTCTTTCTGTTTTCAAAGTATATTTAGAATGCAGAAGTAAGTCTTCCTTTTAATGCTAATATATTTTTCTTGGGAGTCTTTCTGTATTGGAAGTATATTTAGAATGCAGGAATGAAGGATGAAACTCTTGCAGAGTTTCTTTGAATTTATGGAATACTGGGTGGACAAGCCCTCCACAATAAATTTGTAATTAAAATATATATTCAAAAATTCTAAGAGGTACGATTTAGAATTTTGTTCCTTCATTCCTGCATTCTAGAAGGTCTTTGATTTGAAATACACTACCAAGAAAAGTACATCCCCATTCCCAAGTACACTTGCTTCTGCATTCCTGCATTCTGGAAAGTCTAGCATTTGAGATAGTCTCCCAAAAGAAATACACTCCCTTCCCCAAATACACTTACTTCTACATTCTAGATACTACCTCACGAATTTAAAAAGCATATTCCTTATGAAGTTTCCAAGTATTATCTTCCCATTTATAAAGGCTTATATTATCAAAATTGCAGCTATACTGACAATGGAATTCATTTACATATTCCCATACTTCTTTAAACTTAGGAGGAAGCTTTTTAGATGTTATAGTAACATGAAAAACTTTATCTTTGCCGTCTTTTTTATTAAAATTTATATAAGATAACATTTCTAGTTTATCTATTAATCTATCGTGTATCTTCTTACCTTCTTTAGACATCTTAACATCCATATAAATTACTCTATCATCAAAATGATTAAACCCTGTTATCTTATATGGCTTAGCCTTTATTACATTTGAATAGTCTTCTAATATATTTTCCAATTCATCTATATTACCATCATATTCAAAAGGGGATTTAATAGTAAAATGAGCTGGCAGCTTTGATGATTTTGCTTTAAATTTCTCATATACTTCTTTCCTAAGCTCATTATTAAAATCTCCTGCTTCACCTTTAACTACTGAAACTATTACATATCTCATAATCTAATCTCCTTTCAACAATCATATTTTATTATTTTCCTCTCCAACAATCAGTATTCCTTTGAAAAAACTTTTTAATTTTCCTATATGTTAAAAAAAGTAGCATATACCATGCTTATTAGCACAGAAAGCTACTTTATCTCTTATGTAAAATCTTCTAAAAGCAAAATAATTTTATATAAAATACAACTAAACTTTACCATTTACCATAAAAATTCTTACAATCAGCTGAAACTTCACTTGCTGATTTACTAACATCATTAAAGACAACACTTAACTCATTAACAGATTCAGATTGTTCATTTGCAATTATTGTTGATTTAGTAATATCTTCTTTAACACCATCTAAGGATTTTGTTATTTCTGCTAATGTACTATTAATCTTCTCTGATGCTTCTGCACTCATTCTTGAGAATTTACGCATTTCATCTGATACAACAGCAAATCCCTTTCCTGCTTCACCTGCTCTTGCAGATTCTATAGAAGCATTTAACGCTAGTATATTAGATAACTTAGCATTTTGTTTTATTTCTTCAACCACAGATAATGCTTCATGAAGCTTAGTAACTACATCTTCTGTAACATGTTCAACATTATTAATATTAGATTTAAGCTTTTCTGCTCCATTAGTTATTCCATTAATAGATAAACTAGTATTTTCTACATAGTTTGAAAGCTTATCAATATTCATATCAATTCTATCTTTAACTTCAGATGAAATTGAATATGTAATAGCACCAACAACCTTATTTCCGTCAAATATTGGTGTAACTGTACAATCAATAGCAACTCCTAATGCTTCTTTAGGTAATTTTTCATGTTCTGCCTTACCAGTTCTAAGAACTCTATTTAAGCCTAGATTTGGATCATCTATCTTAGTACCTTTTTCAAAAAACAAATCCATATTATCTGCTTTAATATACTCTTGTACTACTGAATTTTCATCCCATATACCTATTGCTGCATCTACACATGTAATACTTTTTAATAATGGTGCAACTTGAACAAATGCCTTTAATTTTTCATTCATAATTCTCTCCACTCCTTATACCCCTTTTAATAATAATTATTATTTATTGTATCACATTTCATTTAAATCGGAAATCATTTTTCGACATTTCTATAAATGCTGCGCCTATTTTTTTCTTTAAATGTATAAATATTTATTTTTTTATTATTTATTATTTATATAACTTAAAACATCCTTTATTTATTCACTACCATGCTTTTTAGTGGAGGAAGCAAATTTGTTAATCCCTCCTAATAATAACACTCTCCACTACACCTTACTTTAATAATTTCATTCTTTATATTTTCTTGAAATTCTATTTCAGAATCTATTTTATCCATCAAATTAATTGCCTTTTTTAAATTCATAATATCCTTTTCCATAAAATCAATATAGTTTCCTCTTCCTACAACCTTTAAATAAGTTACCCCAGCTGCTTTAAGCTTTTTAAGAGAACACACTCCACATCCTGTACTGCCAAATTTATAAAGATCTTCTTCAATATCCTCTTCATCAAAAAGATCATTATCTTCTAAAGTTACATTAAACCTAGTACATTCTTTATTAACCTTTTTTAGCTCATAAGGAACCTTACATAAATGCGCCAGCTCATCACAGTGAAATGAACTACAAAATGCTCCTGTATAATGACATCTTTCATTTAAAATAAAAGCTTCATACTCTAATTTTTTATTCTTCTCTATACAGCTTTTCATATCCTCAATGGTATTTTTCCTATGGAATATGTAACGTGATATATTAAAGTCTTTTAAAAAGTCCATAGAAAGAGTATTAATCTCCATACATTCTCCACTTAAATGTATTAAGCACTTCAAATTTCTATTCTTTAAATATACTAATAATGCTAAATCTGCAATTATAAATTCTTTAAATCCTATGTCTATAAGATTTTTCATTATGTCTTCAATAAATTCATACTGTTCCTCTAAGTAATATAAATAATTAAAGGCTATAGTTACAGGGACCTTATACTTATTCTCCATCTTTTTTAAAATTTTCATATCTTCATAAGAGCCTATCTGTACATTATAATATAAAACTTCTCGTCTATTTAGAGGAAAAAGAGTTCCATATTTCTTATTCCATTCATAAGGAACAAAACCACAAAATACTTCATCGGCCCCTGCTTTTACTAATCTTTCATAATCATCTATACATCCTAAACCTGCTGTTATCTTCATTTTCTTTTTCCTCTTTTATATAAAATTTAATACTATTCTATCTATACCTTCATCTAAATACACTTTTAATTTTTCATAATCCTTTAAAAGTGTATCATCAAAAGCAAATAATGAATTATACCTGCCAATCATCTTTAAATGTTCTGGGTACACAAAAACATAATCAGTGCAATACTTAGCACAACATTTAACTAACCTTTGTCTTCCCCTATCCCCAGTTTTACACACTGCATTTAAAGGACAATATTGAGAAAGATTAGTAACATAAAAAGGTATCTGTAAACTATGATTACCTTCTGCTATATCCATCTTATATCCACAGCCTTCATATTCATATCTATAAATATTATTTTCCTTTAGAAATTCTCTAAAACTTATGGCATTTAAACTATTTCTTCCAATAATATTCTTATTCTCATTATACCCCTTTTTATAATTATATCTTGGATCTTTTTTTCGCTTATTTAAAAGTACTCCTAAAACAGGCTTTAAATAGTCTTCTTTATTCTTTATAAGTGATAACATTCCCCAATCGTTAATTACTATCTCAATTTGTTTTTCATTTTTAATACAAAAATTATATATATTTTCTATTATTTCTCTATTTTTATCAATATAATTTTCTCTTAGGTAGGTAAAACATACCGTTACTTCTACATTATCAACAATAGATTTTTCAAGCATTTTTATAAGCACATCTTCCTTTGGAAATAAATTGTGACAAAACTCATTTCCTATATATATCCTATCTATAGGATTATTAAAAATTCCTAAGGATTTTATACAATTCTCTTTGTAATAATACTCTTGAAAATATTTTATATCTCTTTTTAAATATTCATTATATAAAATATGATTATCTATTTTTACAGCCATCTCAAATACGCTATGAAAGCTATTTATTTGTCCTATAGGTTCCATCCAATCCCTCTTTTGATCAATATAATACTCATAAAAGTTTTCATCTTTCTCAGCTGGATATTCTACCATTACTTTAGAAAATTCATTTTCATACCCAAAATTTTTCAACATTATATATTTAGTATAATCTTTAAAGATTCTTTTAACATTATCAATATAAGTACTATCTTTAACAGCAATTCTATACTTAACATAAAATTCTTCTATATCCTCTTCTAATAAAATGTAATCTTTTATTTGTAGCTCTTCATATCTATATTCTTTAAATAAATAAAAAGCAATCTTTAAACTACTAATATTCTTAATTTTTTCCGACACTCTAATTGTAAATTCTTCTGGAGATATTTTTAATATGCGCACCTCCATATTATTCATAAAACAAGTTACAAGCCCTGAAGGCACAAATTCTACTTCTTCTCTTGTCATAGTAAGCCTCCTTTATCTAAAGCATATTATATATACTACCTTTTTAATTAATATTTGTATACATCTAATAAATAGTATTTTCTTTCAAAAAAGTTTTGAATTTTCTATACGCAAAAAATAAAGGTTGTACACCTTTTTTATTGTACAACCTTTATATATGTATCTATTCTATTGAAATATTTACGTCTATCTCACATCCATCAACATCCATTGTTACACAAATAACTTGATCAGAACTTGCATTAGCAGTAAATTCACCATACATTAATGTTGGAGTAGATATGTCTATCATTATATTCTTTTCTGAAAAATTAGTAGCTGTATTTGCTGTAAGCATATTTACAAGCTCTGATATAGCACTTTGAGCTATATCATTAAATTCTTCTACTGGCATTCCCATCATCATCTTAGATGCTATAACTTTTGCTGTATCTATAGTCATTCCATAAATTATATTTCCTTTTAAATCTCCAAAAACTCCTATAGTTACTACAACTCCGGGGCTCTCAATAAACTTATTTTTTATTGAAGCACTTTTTTTTGATATATTAGTCATTCCTAACTGAGGCATTACATTTGTAAAAGACTTCAGTACTGGATTTATATGATTGACATCCATTGCTCTTCCCCCCTCTTAAATGCAATATGCATTGATATATCACCAAAGTCTGACTTAATCTTTGCTGTATATCCAGCTTTTATTTCTGATTTCGATATGTTAATACTTTCACCATGAAGCATTGTTGGAGGTGCTACTCTTAATCCAAATAGCTTATTCTTTTTATTTATCATTGAGCATGCATTTCCTGATAACATATTTGCAATTTCACCTAATACATTAAGCTGTTCATCATTATTTTTAGGTTCTCTTCTTAATAATGCTGTTGCAAAATTCTTTGCTGTTTCATGAGACATATCAAAAATCATTGTCCCTGAGTACTTTCCTATAATACCCATTACAATTGCTATACCTTCACTCTTTATATCTCTTTCACTGCTTATTTCATCTTTTATTGACGGTACAGTCTTTGTAAGTCTATTAAATAAATCTAAAGTTGATACCTTAAATATATCTTTATACAAACCTTCTAATTCAATAAAAAGTTCTTCATCAGCCATCACCCTATTTATTAGTAATGTTAATTCTTCTGCTTCTACAGGCTTTTGAATATATCCACTAGCATTAAGCTTCTTTGCTCTTCTAATAAGCTCCTCGTCCATCATAGAACTTACAATAATAACCTTTATATTACTATCAATTTCATGAATTGCTTGTGTACATTCAAAACCATCAGTCCCTGGAATAGTCATATCCATTGTAACTAAATCTGGTTTTAATCGTGCTGTTTCTTCTTTAACTTCTTTTAAGCTTTGAGCTTCTCCCACAACATTGAAGCCATTTTCAGTTAGAATTTCTCTTAACATAGCAATTTGAAACGGTGAATCGTCTACTATTAACACATTTATTTCTTTCATAAATTAACCTCTTACTCCTTTAATCGTTCCCATTATATGTATTTTTATTTCCAAAGAATATTAATGCTATTTTTATTATATTTAAATTTTTTGTTTTATTCAATATTTTTTTCTTCAACAGGTATATTTTCCACGAATTTTATCGTATTCAATCTTTTTTTGAAGTGTAATTTAAAAATAGATATATTATGAATAAAAATGTTCAATAATTTAAGAATACAGCCTAAATAAAAGGTGGATATCCTTATAAAAATACAAATTCCAAAGAATATCCACCTATTTTAAATACTTTATTTAATTATCCGTTTATTTAATACTAAACATAATTTACTTCTCAAAATTTATGTAATATATATTTTGAGGATCATAAAAAGAAAGTTTATATTTTTTTGCAATACCTTGTATTAAGTCACTTACTACTTCTGCATCATTAAATTCACAAGATAAAATTATAAATCCATTTCCCTTTTCTGCTTTAACCATATAAGATTTTGCAGAAACTTCTTCATAAAATTCTTCTAACCTAACACTTTCTGAAACTAATTCATTATCTCCTCTGCATAACTTCTCATAAAGAATTTGTGCACCCATATCATTATTTACTTTATCGCTATTCCACACGGCACAATACCAGTCCATAAACTTACACTCCCTGTTTTTTCCTATTAAATTTAATCTCTTCATAATAATATTTTAACACATCTATTTCTGATATAACCTTTTCATAATCTGGAAAATCAGTTATAAGTCTTTTAATGCATCTAATACAAAACTGTTTTCTTATATCTTTATTTTTCCTCATTATATCTTTCAAGCCCCATATATGAGTAAAATATTCTTGATTATTCTTCCCAAGTTCATCTAAAGTCATAAGCTCTTTTACTTCCAGCTTCATTTTTTCTGCACACATTGAAAACATGCGCTGCTCTGCAAACACCATATTAATAAGCCTATCATTACTATTAATCAAGTTCTTCATAAATTTAATTGAACTTTGTGTATAAAAATTTAAAAAGTCATTATTATTAATATATACTAAGGCAGTGTTAAAAGGTTTTATACTCCAATTAAATTCCTTATCAAAATCATAATCATCCTTCATAGAAAATGCTGCTTTTCCTGGATAAACTTCAGATAATTCTTCACTGTGTATTGCAGCTAAACTACATTTTAATTTGTCCTGTAAAGTCTTCCATACTATAAAATCAGTATCAATCATTATACATGGTGACTTTTGCTTTTTTAAAGCTTCTATTTTACCAGCCGCCCAAAAAATATTAGGATTAATTTCTTTATCAATACTTTTCCCTAAAGTATCATCTATTCCCAGATTCCATATTGAATCAATTCCTATTTGCCTATAAAATTCAGCCCCTGCTTCATCCGTTACCATCTTTATATTTCCATTAGTTTTTTGCCATTCTAAAGCAGATAACATAGTTGTTAAAATTTCAAAGTCCTCTACATAATATTTATCTGACTTTTTTAAGCTAAAAAAAGGTGCAGTCCAATTTGAATGAAATGCATCTATCATTTTAACAGCCCCTTTTTAGATAAGATTTATACCATATCCACCATAAAAATTATTATCTGTTGAAGTTAAAGATGAATAATTCTCTTTATTTTTTTCTTCACGTATATAATTTTTTATTACTTTGTACTTCTCAAGTTCTTCTTCATTAAAAATTATATTTCCATCATCCATTAACAGTGGGAAATTCTCTCTGCTACTCATATAATTATCCCCTTTAAACTCTACTAAGAATATAATATCACTTTATTAATTTTTTTTACAGCTTTTATTTGGTAATTTTCATAAAAAGTCATGTACAAATTTCTACTTGTACATGACTTTTTTTCTTATAAAGAGACTTTCTTTTTCAATCCAAAACAAATACCTATTAAAGCACACAAAGATATAAACATATAAAGTCCTAAATTTACATCATTAGTTTTTACACTGCTTCCCTTTGCTAAATTAGCAGATTTATTTGAATTATTAGTATTATCCTTTGTAAATTCTTCTCCTTTTGTTTCTTCTTCTAATCCTTGATTATTTTTTTCTGTAGAAGTATCTTCCTTCTTAAAACTTTCACTTCCTACTAAAACATAAGATGATTTAGCCTTAACAGTTATTTCATTTCCTTCAATTGTATCTATTGCCTCTGTTCCTGCCTTTTCACCATTTACTACTACTGACCAGTTTCCTTCTGGAAGAACCACCTTCACATCTTTGTCATTTCCATTAAATATAACTGCAGCTCTTTGCCATTCATCATTAAGTTCTTTGCCATTTAATGTGTAAGCTACAACATTATCTTCACTGAAGTTCTTTCCTTTTTCTAAGAATTTCAAATTATTTTTTATATCTTCTGTTGTATTCATCCTAAAAATTTTATGTCCTTTACGAAGTTCAATTAATCCCTTGTAATAATCATATAAATCTTTATACTCTACTTTTCTATTCCACTTAATAGAATTCACACTATCAGGTGATTTATAACTATTTTCATCAAAGGTTCCATCATCTTTAACTTTTGTCCTTGCAATTTCTTCACCTGCCTGAAAAAAAGGTATTCCTTGTGATGTTAAAACTAATGCTGCTGCCATCTTATTCATAGCAGTTAATTCTTCTTTAGAAGCCTTTGGATTTGTAGTTTGAAGCTTATCCCATAAAGTTAAATTATCATGAGCAGAAGTATAATTAATAGTTTGATAAGGTTCATTTGCCCATGCTTCCTTTCCATATCCTGAATATTGAGCAGGACCGCCTTTGTAACTTATTCCATTCTGTTTTGTTGAAGCTGCGATTCCAAACTTAATCACCTCTTCTAATCCCTTAAATCCATTTATAAAACCTGGAGTTTCTGGTTCAAATACATGTCCCTTTATTCCATCTCTCATATCATCACTAAAAGCAGCTATTTGTAACTTTTCAAACTTAGGCATATTAGCTTTTAAAGCCTTCTTATCATCAGGTAAAGATGAATCTCCACCATTCCATCCTTCACCATATACTAAAATTCTAGGATCTATTTTATCAAGTTCACTTCTTATTATCTTCATAGTATCTATATCATGGACAGCCATTAAGTCAAATCTAAAACCATCAATATGATATTCATTTGCCCAATATAATACAGAATCTAAAATTAACTTTCTAACCATTGAACGTTCAGAAGCAGTTTCATTACCACATCCTGAGCCATTAGAAAAATTCCCATTAGCATCTTGTCTGTAATAATAATTTGGCACAGCTTTATTAAGAGTAGAATTTTCAGATAAAGATGTATGATTATAAACCATATCCATTACCACTCTGATTCCTGCCTTATGAAGTTCTTGAACCATTTCTTTAAACTCTCTTATTCTAACTTCTGCTTTATAAGGATTACTTGAATATGAACCTTCTGGAACATTATAGTTTTGAGGATCATATCCCCAGTTAAATTGAGGTTCATCTAATCTAGTTTCATCTACTGTATTGTAATCAAATGTAGGAAGTATATGAACATGAGTTACTCCTAATTCTTTTAAATGATCAATACCAGTTTTAACATCTCCTTTACCAAAAAGTCTTGTTCCGCTCTGCCATACTCCCTTATATTTACCTCTTACCTCTAAAGAAGCGCCAGATGAAGCATCTTGTGTTAAATCTCTAATATGCATCTCATAAATTATAGAATCTGTTGGGTCCTTTAATTCTGGTTTTGTGTCTTTATCCCATCCTTCTGGATTAGTTGAATTTAAATCAACTACCATTCCGCGATTACCATTAACCCCTACAGCCTTTGCATAAGGATCTGTAACTTCACTTTCTTCATTATAGTTTGTAACAAGATAATTATAATAAGTACCTTTTAAATCACCATCTAAAGTAATTTTCCATGTTCCATTTTCAGATTTTGTCATAGTTTTTACTTCTTTAGCATCGCAGTCATTTCCTGCATCATATAATGCTAACTTAACCTGAGATGCTATTGGTGCCCATAATATAAAAGTAGTTTTATCCTTAGAATAAAGTGCTCCAAGCTCTCCATTATAAGTATATTGTTCTGAAAAATTCTTTGATTCTAATACTTTTCCTAAAGTTATTAATTTTGAATCATATCCCTTAACTTCAAGAGTGTATTCTTTACTTAAATCAAGTTTAGAACTAGTTGTTATTTTAGCACTTGAAGAACCTGTTGAAATCGTTGCCAATCCACTTAATGCTTTACCATCTTCCTTAACCACAACATCCTTTAAAACATCTTCTGTAAGTTTAACATTAGATGAAAATTCAATTTCATTACTGCTATTAATAACAGCTCTTATTATGCTAGGATTTCTAACTATATCATCTTCACTATAAACAATATTTTCATTTCCTTGCACTATATACGCATCTATTACACCATCTTTATTAGCGTAAGCAAGATTTACATATCTATCATTATTTCCATCCTTTTGAGACCAATCTGGTTTTCTTACTATAATACCTATACCCTTTTCACTTACCTTTCTATTATCACTATTTTTAACATTATTCATTTCAATTTTTGCTACCTTTCCAAAGGAATCTGTTTCTGTAAACTTATATCCTTTTCCTTCTGAAATAGGCTGATCCTTAACTGAAGAATCCATCCAAGCCCATGTATCCCATTCATCATAATCATTATTAAATCTATAGTAATGAAGATTTAATGTAACTTTATCAAATTCCTTATTTAACTTTTCTACTTTTTCTGTAGTTTCCCCATCATTGATTATAATTTCTTTGTCTCCATCAGTTACATCTATAGATTTATCTGTTCCAAAATAATTTTTACCCCAGTCATTTCCTGCTATTTTCTGCCTTAATATATATCCTAAAGAACCTGCATTCTTAGAAGTTTTAACTACTGCAAATTTTCCTTCTGAGTCCTCCCCTATAAAGTCTGCCTGTCTTCCTTCTTTTCCTTCTTCCCAAACCCAAATATTCCAGCCATCATAATTTTTATCTGGTCTATTATATCTTATTTTTACATATACAGATTCAGAACCATCATCTGTAGTTTCTGCCTTTGTACTGCTTCCTGGAACTTGAAAAATCATTATTGAAAATATAACACTTAAAAATACTGCCAGGATTTTTTTTATTTTTTTCATTTTCTCTCCCCCTATAATTTGTATTATTTATTACATAAGTAAATTATAGGTTGTTAATCCCCCTTATGTAAACCTATACTTATACCATAATATCAACTTTGTAATATTGCACAAATGAATAATATACAAATAATACTATTCAACAACTTCTCAGAACATTTAATACCTTTTTCTATGGTATTTCTAGGTTATTCATACCTTGTAAACCCGCCTAAGAATATTAACAATTCTTTTGGATATAGAACCTCTATGTCTATGAAAAATAAGAAAACATGGGAATTTGTTCATAGATATATAGGACGTGTTTGGTTTAAAAGTGGTTTACTTATGCTTTTTATAGCAGCACTTATTTTTTTATTACAATTATATGTACAGAAATATTTTTAAGAAAAAAATTTACAAATAGAAAAAAGAAGTAAAAACTTATATATAATAAATTTTTACTTCTTTTCCTATTTAACTACAGGATCTACTCTCTGCCATCTGCCATCCCTTATCTTTATAATTCTATTTCCATATTCAGCTGCACTATTATCATGTGTAACCATTACAATAGTTGTCTTATGCTTCTTATTAATTCTTTTTAATAATTCTAGTACTTCTTTACTTGTTACTGTATCTAAATTACCAGTTGGCTCATCTGCAAATATTATTTTAGGATTAGTAACTAAGGCTCTTGCTATAGCAACTCTCTGCTGTTGTCCTCCTGATAGTTTATAAGGCTTTTCTTTCAGCTTTTCAAATATCCCTACCTCTTTACTTACCTTTTCTACTCTTTCCTTTATTTCTTTTCTTTTTAAGCCTTCTAACTCTAATGAAAAGGCTATATTATCATATACACTTATATCCGGAATAAGGTTATAAAACTGAAATATAAAACCAAATTCAGTTCTTCTTATTTTACTCATCTCTATATCTGATAATCTTGTTATATCTTTATTATTAAATAGTACACTTCCTTCACTTAGTTTTTCTAACCCACTTAAAACATATAAAAGTGTACTTTTACCTGCTCCTGAACTTCCTATAATAGATAAGAATTCTCCCTCTTCTATTTCTATATTTATATTATCTAATACTACACTTAAATTATCATAAGATTTTCTTATATTAACTCCCTTTATTATGCTCATACTTTATTCACTTCCTTTTACTATCTCAACTAAATCAGCTTTTTTTATCATTCTATAAGGATATATAGAAACAATCATAACAATTACTATAGCTGCTATAACATAAACAACTGGAATTATTGTATTAGTTATTTCCACTCCCCCTATGTAATAAGATAAAATCTTTAAAATTGACTTATTTAAAATAGTACCTAATATAATTCCTAAAACAGAACTTCCTAAAGCAATTACAAATCCTTCTAAGAATATTATTCTTTTAATTGTACTTAGTTCCATTCCTAAAGTTCTTTTAATTGCATAAATGCTTTTTCTTTTAATAAGATTAACTATCAGATTGTTAATAAGACATACTACTGATACAGCTAAGCTCATAAATATAACAATGTTTATCAGCATAAAAATCATACTATTATCTGCCTCATTTTGAGTCTGCATTTCTTTTAATGTGGAAATATTATATCTTACAAGATCCTTTACCGAGTCTCTTAGCTCTTCTGCTGCATCATTCACACTACTTTCATCTTCAACACATAATAAATATGAAGTATAGTCACTTACAAAATTAGTATTAAAGTTTTCTTTTGAAAAGAAAATAACTGATCCTTTATCTTCAAAACTTTCTACAATTCCCACTATAGTATAATCTTTATCTCCCTTTAGAGTATTTATTGTAATTTTATCCCCTCTATCTTTATTAATTGATTTTGCATAAGTCTTATTAAGGATAACACCATCTTTCTCTTTTTTAAGATTGTCCATCATTTCATCTTTACTTATATCTAAATACTTTTCAAAGGATACACTTAAATATTTATCTGTATCTATTCCAGAAAGAATCATTTGTTTTCCATCTATATTTTGTGAGTGTCTATTAATAGAAACAGTTCTATATATAGAACCAATATGCTCTAGTTTTTCCTCTACCTCTTGATCTTTATAGGAATCTAAATTATTAAACACTATATCTATCCCTTTATATACATTTAGTGAATTATTATTTATAACCTGAGAAATCATATTACTAACGCTTGCTATTGCTATAATAAACACTATAAGGATGATAGAATATTTCATCTGATTTATCATAGATTGAACTTCTTTAAAAATACTCTTAAACTTTGTATTGATATTTTCTAATACTATTCCAATTATTTTTAGTATTGCAGTAATTATAAAAATCCCCATAACACTAAAACTTATAGCTATTAATATCATGGATACAATATCTAAAACTTGATTATTCTCATAATATACTTTGTTATAAAATATCATTGACAATAAAAATAATAATGCGCTTAAGAAATATTTAGCCTTACTTTCTTCATTTTCTTTTACTTCCATATTGCCCTTTATTAAACTAACAACATTTTTTCTAAATATCTCTCTAACAGCTATACACATGCTTAAAAACCCACTTAAAATAACTACTAAAATAACAGTTAAAGACTTTCTGAAATCAACTTGAAAAGCAATATTATAATTAAACATACTACTTATAATAAATCTCATTAATATATTAGAAACTATTTCTCCTAAAATCACTGAAGGAATTACTATCATTATTAATTCAAAAAACATTGATATATATATTCCAAGCTTTGAAATTCCAAGGCTTCTATAAGTACCAATTAACTTTACCCTATCATAAATTAAAGACTTATAAGTTGAATAGCATAGTAAAATAGAAATAATAATACTAAATATAGTAAAGATTCGCATTGCCACACTTATAATATCTATAAAAGATTTATAATCATTTATATCATATTTTTTATCTACTATTAACTTATCATCAACGGAATTTGTAAGAGCATTAAATACATTATCTATCTTACTTAAGTCTGTTAAAGTTACTCCTAAAGAATAAACTTTGCCCTCCTCTGATAAAGCTTCCTGAGCCTTATCTAAAGGTATAAATACCTCTTCAATACTTTGAAAATCTCCTTGTTTTTTTAATATCCCCGTAATTTTAAAAACATAGTCTTTTTCATTAATATTTAAAGTTACATTATCACCTATATTTTTTGAATACTTTTCTATAAAACTGCTGCTTACTAATATAGAATCCGAATCAGATATATTATCTAACTTATCTTCATATTCAAAATCATATACATTAATCTGTTTTTCTATATCTATTCCTACAAAAGATATTAGGTCATCATTACATAGTGCCTGTCCTCCTATTCTTGGAGATATAGAATCTATTCCATCTATATTTTTAACTTTCTCTAAAATGTTTTCACTTTCAAAATATATATCTTTTTCATCCTTTGTTATTATTGAAAGCTGAGTATTTAATGTATTTTTTCTAAGCTGATCTTCCCTTGTCTTAAGGGCTAAATCTGAAAAAGTTAATGCAAATACTCCTGATAAAATTGAAAGCATAAAAACTATAGATATTATAGTATACTTAAACTTATTATTTTTTATATTGTTAAAAGCAATTTTAATTAAACTCCTCAAAGCCGCCTCCTATATTTAATAAACTAACTATTTCATCGTATTTTCCGCTATTTGAAATCCTTCCATCCTTAACTAAAAATACCTTGTCTGCATCAGCTATAGATTTTAATTTATGAGTTATAAATATAACTATACTTGAATTTGATAATTCATGTATTATATCAATAACTTCCTGCTCTATTCCCTCGTCAAGAGCTGATGTTATTTCGTCAAAAATATAGATATCTGATTTTCTAAGGTATGCTCTTGCTATTGCTAGCCTTTGTTTCTCTCCTCCAGACAAATTTATTTTTTCGGTAACAACACTATCATATTGATCTTCTAATGACATAATTTTATTATGCAAGCCCAATTTCTTACATATATATTTCATATCTTCTTTACTTATTCCAGCGTCATATAGGCTTAAATTTTCATATATACTAGCGTTCATAAGTTCAATATCCTGTGCTACATAACTTATATTGTTTCTTAAGTCATATATAGAATTCACATCTTTATGAGGAATTGAAATTTTAATAGTTCCCTGACTTGGCTTATAT
>CAKVFO010000058.1 GCA_934746785.1 uncultured Clostridium sp.
ATACATAGAAGGGTGGTATAACAGAAGAAGACTACATTCAGCTATAAATTACATGACTCCAGAACAATGTGAGCTATCAGCTAGAAGTGTATAATAAAAAAAGTTTGACTTTTTGTGTCCAATATATTGACGTAAGACCAATTTTCCATACTTGATTTGAAGCAGTAACTGTTCTAATCATCTTTAGTAATTGAATATCCAACTGGCTTACGCCCAGTACGCTTTTTTCTATCTTCATCTTTAACTTTATAATTCATATTATAATAATATGTCGACCTGCTAAGTTTAATTATCTTTAAAACTAGCGATATAGAATATCCAGCATTTGTATATTTATTAGCGATTTCTATTTTATCTTTAATTGAGGGTTTGCTTTTTTTAGTAAATCTTTAAGAATAGCTATTTCTAAATCTTTTTCTCCTAATATTTTCTTCAATTTATCATTTTCTTGAGTAACTTCATTTATCTCATTTTCTTTATTCTTTCCCTCAATTAAAGCTTTTCTACCTGGTTTTACTTTTATTTTATCTTTATTCTTTGATTTGCTTATCCAATTAAAAATTGTACTAGAGAAATTGGATATAAAGTTAAAGCTAAGTTTGAAGTGTTAGAACATAGTATTTGTGTTTGTAGTGTTGATAGTGCAGCAACTTTAAATGAAAGTTTATCAGCAAGAGTTAATAAAGCTAATACTATTGTAAAAGGACTAGTTGGGGAGACAAGTAATGCTACATAAAGTGTTAATTTGAGTCAAGGAAACTCATATCATTATGATGATTGGGCTAGGAGATTACAGGAAAAATGTAATAGACAAGGATTTTCTAATCAAGTTGTTGATGGCATTTTTGGTGAGAACACTAAATGGCCAATATCTTTATACCAAGAAAATAATGTGTTAATTAAAGATGGAATAGTTGGAAAAGGTACATGGAGTAAATTGGATGTTGGTAATTATAAACAAAAATAAAAAGTGTAAAAGAAAAAACATAAAAAAAGGCTTAAATGGAAAAAAAAGTTTGAAAAAAGTTGTGAATTTTGCTAAAATGAAAAAGAATTCAAAAGATATTGGTAATTACTAGTATATTATTAGGAGGTAAATAATGAAAAAAAGTTTTATTAAAAAGAGTACAACTGCTATTTTAGTAGGTGGTGTTATTATCGGTGCTTTTGCAACAAATGGTTTTGCAAAAAATAATTCAGATTCTTGGTGGCAATTTTGGAAAGAGTTAGGGAATAAAGGGAATCACTATATAGATGAGTTAAGGTACAAAGAAGATACGAGTCCAGCATATGTTAATATAAAAGTAACAGATAATATGCATAGTGACGATTTTGTTAATATGAAAGTCGTAGACTCAAATCATAATAGCTTAATGGGAACTTTACCTGCTAAAACAGCATATGGAAAAGGTCAGTATTCAATTCATAGTTATGCTTATGAAATGAAAGGACATTGTAAAGTTACAATGGAATTTTATGCACCATATAGATATACTTATACATGGACAGCAGGGGGAGCTTGGAGTCCTGATTCAAGTGGAAGATATGATTAATAAATAATATAAAATTATAATGCAGTGAAAACTGCATTATAATTTTAGAAAAAAGAGGGGATAAGTTTTATGTTTTTATCTGAAATAAAGAGAGCATCTTCAAGAAAGTCATTTAAATTAATGATTTTATTAGTCAGTATAATTTGTTTACTAAGTATTTGGGATATTTTAAAGGGAGGATTAAATGATAGAGATATATTGACACAATATATGGATGGATATGTTGATACTGCTTTTTCAAAATTTATATTTTTTAATTCAAATCCTATTTCTAATCTTTTAATAATAATAATGCCTATAATAAGTGCATTTAGTTTTTCAGATTCGTATATTGAGGATATTAAAAGTGGGATTATACAAAGTATCTATACAAGACAGAGCAGAGTTAAGTATTTTATTAATAAGTATTTTGCAAATTTTATTGTTAGTGGAGTAGCATTGTCGTTACCTTTGTTATTAGATTATATACTATGTATTATGATAAAACCTAGTATACAGCCAGATCCTATATTAACTGGACAAATTATTATGAAAGGTGGATTATTTAACAATTTATTTTACAGTAATGCACATTTATATACAGTTATGTGGATAGGAATATATTTTCTGTATTCAGGAGCATTTGCATCGATAGCCTTATGTTCTAGTAAAGTTATAAAAAATAAATATGTAGTATTATTTGTACCTTTTGTATTAAGCATTGTAGTAAGTATTTTTTGTGAGATATTTGATAAGCTAAAATATGCACCTTCAAGTTTTTTGTATCTTTCTAGAAATCAACACTTTCTAATAGTTGCAGGGGAGTTTATTACTATTTCTATTATTACATTTGCTTTGTTTTGTTTTACAGGAGTAAAAAGTGATGTTTATAAAGTGGATTAAGGATTTTTTAAGATGCATAAAGCCAATAAAATATAGAATTGTTATGGCATATATTATTATGTTTATATCAATTACTATAATGGGGAAAATTTACATAGATACAGGGACTTTAACAGAGGTAAAAATAGGGGTACTAGATATGTTATGTGATGTATATAAAAACTTAGGGATTCTAGGGAATACTTCTTATATGATAATAATATTTATATTTTCACTGAGTTTAATTAGTGTATTAGAATATGATAACAAAAGGTTGTGTGTAATTAGGAGAAGTTCAAGAAAAGAAATAATTAGAAGGCAGTTTTTCTATATTGTTATCATGTCTTTTGCATTAATATTTACTTTGATCTTTTTAGGATACATAGTAAGTTCTATATTTACTGGGTCTTTAAATAATACATGGACAAGTATTGATGGAACTATATATAAGTTGTTAAATAGTCCTAGTAATTGGAACGAGATTTCACAAAATTTTAGTACATATAAAATTTTGTCATATATCTTCCTAAGTGGTTTTCTTGGCCTTATAGCAACTGGAATGTTAATTTGTATTTTAAAAATGTTTATGAAAAATGCATATATTGTTGCAATAATAATACTACAGATGTATGCTTCAGTTTTCTTTGATAAGATTTCACTTATATTTAAACAGATGCATATATATATGTCTAATTTAGTTTATCCAATTTCTATATTAAGAAATCAAGTGTATTTATTAGCACTTATATTATTACTTTATAGACTAGGAATTTATTTTATTGAAAAGAAAGATTTTTTAGATAGGAATTAGATTGAGGTGATTCTTTATGAATTTAATTATTTCATTAATAAAAAGAGATTTTAGATTTACATTTAAGAATATTTTATTAAGAAATATATTTTTTTCGGTTATATTCTTTATTTTTAGTTTTTTAACAGTAATGAAGAGTACAAGGATAGGAGTAGATAATATAAATTTGTTTTATATTCAGCTTAAAGGAATAAAAAATGTAGGAGAATTACCTTTTATATGGTTAATAATTAACTTTTTTATAATTTTTAATTTAGGAGATAATTTTTATAATGATTTAAGGAAAAATGGCAAATATGTTCTAGTAAGATGCAGGAATTTAAAATATTTCTATATAGTAAAGGTATTTCTACTAATATGTAATACAATTATTTATTATATTTTACTATTTGGAATAATGTTTTTATTATCAAAAATATTCTTAAATCCAGCAGAAGTTGCTTTGATAGAGGGCATTAATATTAATAATAAAGAACTCATAAGAACATTAATTTTATTATATACTACAACTTCAATTTCGTTAGTATTAATTCAGAATATGTTGTCATTAGTTATTAAACCTAAGTACTCATCCTTAATAATTGTTGTTATTTTACTGTTATCAGTTATTATTAACAGCAGTATCTTGCCAGGACAACATTGTTTAATATTAAGGCATGTACCTTTTGACAATATAACTAATCTGACATTAATAAAATCTGTTTTATATAATTTAATATTATCAGCTATAACTGTGATGGTTGGATATGGTATTTTTTTTAAAAAAGATATATATTGAGAGGATGAATAAAGTGAGTGAAAAAGCTTATGTGGAAATTAAAAATTTAAATAAGGTAATAAAAAAGAATATAATTTTATCAAATGTTAATTTGAATTTATATAAAGGCAGGGTCTATGGATTTTGTGGTATTAATGGTTCGGGAAAATCAATGCTGTTTAGAGCAATTAGTGGATTAATAAGACCAACTGAAGGTGAAGTTTTAATAGATAGCAAGGTTTTAGGCAAAGATATTTCTTTCCCGGAAAGTTTTGGAATGTTAATTGAAAATCCAGGTTTTCTTCCTAATTATACAGGATTTCAAAATTTGAAATACTTAGCTGATATTAAGAAAGTAATTGATGATAATGGCATAAAAGAAGTATTAAAAAGTGTTGGTTTATCTCCTAATGATAAACGAAAGTATAAGAAATATTCATTAGGAATGAAACAGAGATTAGGAATAGCTCAAGCTGTAATGGAAGATCCTGATTTAATAATCTTAGATGAACCTACAAATGCTTTAGATGATAATGGGCAAGAGATTGTTAGAAATTTAATTTTAGATTTAAAGAAAAAAGGAAAGCTAATTTTAATAACTAATCATGATAGAGCTGAAATGGAAAAAGTAGCAGATGAAATATATACAATAAAAGAAGGAAAAATAGCAGAACAATTAATTCTAAAAGAAAGGAAAACTTGTTAAATGAAGGGGAAAATAAAGTATATAATATTTATTATTATAGTATGTATTTCTATAATCTTGAGTTTTAGATATAAAGAAATTAATAAAGATAGTCCTAATGCATATGAAAAACAAGTTTACAAAGTTAATGAACTTGTAGAATTAGATAATCTAGAATTTAAAATTAATTCATATGATATTATTAGAGGTAAGGAAGAAACAGCTAATGATAAGATTATTCTTAATATAGAAATGAAAAATAAGAGTCCTGAAAAGCTTGATATAAAAACATTAATATCTAATAGTAAATTAAGTGATGGATTTGAATACTTAGATGCTCCAGGTGTAGATGAGAAAGATCTTAAGAAGATTCAAGGATTGGCACCTGGAGAAGTATTAGAAGCTACAATATATTATTCTTCAGCACCCAATAGAATAAATTTTGATAATGGATTACAATTTTATATTGCCAATGATTTGTATAAAACCCAAATTAGAGAAAGATATGATGAAAGAAAATTCTATGCAAAATATATAGAGTTGAAGTGAATAAAATTCTAATTTTGTCAACGTTAACTAAGTTTTATAAAAAGCTAATAAATGAAACTAAGTGTAAATAAAAATTATGCAATCTTTGAAGAACAAGTAATATCAATACTTTAGAAAGATTGCATATGTTTTATAGTGACAATAAATTTTGTACCCATTTATAAGGGAAACAACCCAATGGTAGGATGTACAGTTGCAGTAGCAGTTGCTGTTGAAGAAGGAATGAACAAATAGCCTATTTAAAAGGCTTTAGAGCATTTTAAGAGAATAGAAGCTCTTTTATAAGGACAGTTCTCATCATATGAAAATAGAGTTAAATCTATTGATTATGATGGGAGCTGTCTTTTTTGACGTATAGGAAATTCAAAACTTTTTTTGAGAGCGAGCACTGATTATAACTGGCTTTCCAATATGTAAGTTGTCCAATACGTTAAAAAGAAAAAATGTAGTGCCGCAGAAGAAACGAAAAGCAAAATTTCCGTTAGTATTTAAGGAGGTAGAAGCAATATTTTTAAGCGACTGGTTGTGGTTTGGAGCATAAAAATATTACTTCTATCCTCCAATTTTGATTTTAGAACCTTTTGCATAGCTTACAAAGTGGCTTCCTGCGCTGAAAAGCGTGGCGTCAGCCACTTTGTGCTTTTAGAGTAAGGTTTTTTATTTTGTCAATTAATTTGTAATTCCTAAACTATCATTTGCTCCTAATGAATCGTCTAAAATCATATCTACCATACACTTAGCTATACCAGCACGGTCAATATTTTTATTTCTTGGTTGTTCACTTTCTTTTGTTAAATAATATTTCTCATTATCTCCATCATTTATTCCTGGACATCTAAGAAGTGTAGTAACAGCATTGCTAGCAGCTATTGTATCTGCTGCTTTAATGTAATCAGGTCTTGTTTTTGCAAATACTGATAACATTTTGCCACGAATTCCTTTAATTTCATGATGAATTCCCATACCTGTAATCCAGATAATTCTTTTAACAGAACTTTTATCAAGAGATGAAACAATGTTATTTGCCATTTTTAAGACATCACCTTCAAGAGAACCTATAAGTATATCTTGGCCTTCCATAGCTTTATTTACATCTTCAATATTAAGAGCATCTCCTTGAATAACTTTTACATTTTTTAAATTCATATCATCTAATTTAGATGGTGTACGTACAAATACTGTAAGTTCTATATCATTAAGAGTTTGAAGCTTTCTCATAATATACTTTCCAGTTTTTCCTGAAGCACCGAATAATACAACCTTTTTCATTTTAAAACCTCCAATTGTATTTTTAATATTCTTTTGATAAGATGATGATATATTACTAGGGTTACCCGAGGTCAAGTATTAATTAAGGAGATTTTATTATGGATTATAAAATTAAAGATGTTATGAAGAAGCTTAATTTGACAGTTCATACGGTTAGGCATTATTGTGATATGGGTCTTGTTCCTAATCTTCGATATGATAAACATGGGAATCGTATTTTTGATGAACAGTCTATAAATTGGTTGAAGGCTGCTTCGTTTTTACGTTCAAGTGGCATGGCTATTTCAGAAATTAAACATTATTTTGATTTATGTCAGCAAGGGAATTCAACAATTGATGAAAGGTATGAGATCATGTTTAATCTTAAATTAAAGACATATGAAGAACTTAAAGCTATGCAAGTAAGAATGGATTGTATCAACGAAAAAGTTAATCATTATCAAGATATAATTGCAGGCAAGTGTGAAGATGATTGTAATCCGTTAAATTGGTAGGTTTCAATTTTATCAATTATATAAGGAAGATGTTGAACTCTACTATTATAAAATTATTAATAAATATTAATAATTTTATAGGTAACAAATTAAGTATTTATTTTTATATTTGTAAAAAATGATACTTAAGGGAATGAGATAAATGTTTTTATTAGAATATATTAAAAATCCAAGAAGGGTAGGAGCTGTAGCATCAAGCAGTAAGTATATTGCATATGAGATGATAAATTCCATAGATTTTAAAAGGGCTGAATGTATAGTTGAATATGGTCCAGGAACAGGGGTATTTACTGAAAAAGTTTTATCAAGAGCAAAAGATACAACTACTATAATATTAATTGAAATAAATAATGAATTTTATAATACTTTAAAAAAATTATATGGACATAAAAGAAATGTTATCATATTAAATGATAGTGCAGAAAATATTAAGGAAATTCTCAAAATGTATTCAACAAAGAAAGTAGATTACATAATATCAGGATTACCTTTTGCTTCTATTCCAGAAACAATAAGCAATACAATATTAAAAAGAACAAGCGAAATTATAGGAGAGCATGGACAATTTATTACTTTTTAATATACACTTTTAAAGAAAAAATATATAGGAACCTTTTTTAAGAAGATAAAGAATAAGAGAGTTTTTAGAAATATTCCACCAGCCTATGTTTTAGTATGTAATGGATGTCGCTATGAGTGAAAGAATATTAGTAGCAGATGATGAAAAAGAAATTAGGGAACTAGTAGAAATATATTTAAAGTCAGAAGGATTTCATATAGATACAGTTTCTAATGGCGAAGAAGCAGTGAAAGCTGTAAAAGAGAAGGACTATGATTTAGTAATTTTAGATATAATGATGCCTAATATGGATGGAACAACAGCATTAATTAATATAAGAAAAGAATACACTATGCCAGTTATATTTTTAACTGCAAAAAGTGAAGAAATTGATATGATTCAAGGGCTTACTTTAGGAGCTGATGATTATATTGCAAAGCCGTTTAGTTCAATGGAGCTTATTGCAAGGGTAAAGGCACAGCTTAGAAGATATACTGTTTTTAATAATAGCAGCAAAAGTATTATTAAAATAGGAGATTTAGAAATAGATACAGAAATGCATAGAGTTACAGTTGGTGGTCAAGAAAAAAACTTACACCTACTGAATACAAGATATTAGAGTTACTTGCGAGAAATAGAAATGTTGTATTTAGTGTAGATAAAATCTATGAGACTATTTGGAGAGATAAGTTTGCAGTTGCAGATACTTCTGTGATGGTTCATATTACTAAACTTAGACAGAAAATAGAGAAAGATTCTAAGAACTCTGAATATATAAAGACTGTATGGGGCGTAGGATATAAGATATGATAAACTTAAAAAGGAATAAGTATAATTTAATTCTGGGTATTTTAGTTGGTATTTTCTTAGTTCAAATAGTTTTAGCAGAAGGAAGTGCCATAATAGCTAATAAAGAAAATAGTGAATTCATAATTAGTGCTTGGCAGGGTAGATAAAATATAATTATTAATGCTATTTCATTTGGTGTATTTTTACTATCTATAATAATATTTAATAGTAAGGTTTGTAGAAAAATTAATTTCGATAAAATAAGTGTTTATTTATTTTTATCACTTTTAATAACACTTTTTTTAACTCTTGAAGGAATGCTTATTTTATTTAGAATTGTTGAAAATATAGTACCTAATGTACTTAATTATATTGCCAATAATTATTTGGTTTCAGTGAATATGGGCTTTGTGGCAATTATTATAGGTATTAGTATATTTATAATAACATTTGTTTTCCTTGTTAATAGAAAGGTAAAATACATTAAGTTCTTAACAACAGAAGTAAAGAAGATTAAAAAAGAGGGCTTTGGAAAGACGATTGAAGTAAGGGGGGGAGATGAACTTGCTGATCTTTGCAAAAGTATAAATGATATGTCTCTAGAACTTGGAGATAGAAGACAGAGAGAAAAGAATATTGAAGATAATAAGCATGAGTTAATAACTAATATTTCTCACGATTTAAAAACTCCATTAACATCAATAGTTGGATACTTAGAGCTGTTGAGTAGAGATAATATTGATGAAGAGACAAGAGATGAATATATTAAGGTAGTATACAATAAAAGTTTAAGACTTAAATTATTAGTAAATGAGTTGTTTGAATATACTAAGTTAACAGGAAATGATATGAAACTTGAAGAAAACAGGATTAATATATCTATGTTATTAAATCAGGCAGTTGGAGAAAGTATTATTAATTTTAGTAAACGAAATATAGAAGTTGAACTTAATAATCCTTATAGTGAGTTATTTTGCAATATTGATTCATTACAGATGCTTAGAGTTTTTGAGAATCTAATAAGAAATGCAGAAAAGTATGCAGATTCAGATTCTACGTTTATAGTTTCAGTAAATGTTGTTGATGACAATGTGAAAATATCTTTTATTAATAAGTATGCAGGGTTAGTGGAAGAGGATATAGAGAAGTTTTTTGAAAGATTCTATAGGCAGGATAAGTCTAGGAACAAAGAAGGAACTGGTCTTGGATTAGCCATAGTTCAAAGAATTATAGAACTTCATAATGGTAGTATTGTAGCAGAAAAAGAAAATGAAAATATAAAATTTAATATTACATTAAAGAAAGTATAGCTGAAATAAGGCTATGTTTTTTACAACCTATAATATTACCTTTACCTGAACCAGTGACAATAATGGGAGGAAGTTCGCTTTTTGGATCACGAAGTGGAGCAGCTATTGCATTGATATTTGTTCTACCTATATTACCTGATGAAGTAATTTGTGTTGGAGCAGGAGTTGCAGGAATAAACACATATAAATTTATTAGTGTAGCTGCTGTATCAAAAATAATTACTTCAGTTTCACTATCTTATTCACTACAATTAATAAAGTTTAATGTGGGAATATGTATGATTATTGTATTATTAGTTTTAATTATTTTTGCAGTAAATAAATTAAAAAAACTATAAAAGAAAAGATATACCACAGATAAAAATCATTAGTATACTTGTTCTTTTATTACTATATATTATTAACAGCTTCCCCTAATACCTTACTAATAGCATCATGAATAACTAAATCAGCTTTATTATCAGCAGAAGTTGAACTCTTATTAATTAAAACAAGATTCTTATTTCTAAAATAATCAATAAGTCCAGCTGCAGGATAAACTACAAGAGAAGTTCCTCCTATAATTAAAGTATCAGCCTGCGATATAGCTCTAACAGCTCTAGTTATCACATCATTATCTAATCCTTCATTATAAAGAACCACATCAAGTTTAATTCTAAGAACAGATCCATGAAGTTCATATACATTTTAACGTGTATAAATTTGTAAACTAAATTGAAAGGAATTACTTATAGTTTTTACTTTTTTGACATGTAAGTTTATAAATACGTTAAAAGGAATTGTAGTGCCGCGACAGAACACCAAAAGCAAGTTTTGGAACCTGTCGCATGGCTAATAAAAGTAACTACTGCGCTGAAAAGCGTGGCGTAGTTACTTTTATGCTTAGCAGATTGATGTAACCCATCTATGTTTTGAGTTAGTACAGCTTTAAGTTTTCCCAGCTTTTCAAGTTTAGCTAAAGCTATATGAGCAGCATTAGGCTTTGCTTCTGGATAAATTAATCTTTTCTTAAGCTTATCTATAATATCTTTTTCAGTATTTTCAACAATATTTAATAGTATATCTGGATGAGATTCCTTAAAGTCCTGAATAAACTTTACAGATACAAATTGAAGAAAGCCATCTATTGAATATATAGTAAGAACTCTGTTTTGATATTCTGAATAACTTTTAAGGTTATTTATTCTATCATATTCTTGAAGAATTTTAATTGCATGATTTTTTAGGGATTCAGCTTCCATAGTTGGTTCTAATTCTTTTTTCCCACGAATAAATAAGTTAACTTGCAATTCAGATTCTATTTCTTTAAGTGTTTTACTTAATGCTTGAGAAGATATAATTAATTTTTCAGCAGTTTTTTTATACTTCTTTGATTATAGATTTCCAAAAAATATTCTAATTGTCTTGGACTCATAATATCAGCTCCCTATAAGTATTTTTATTTATATTAATAAGATTATAATCAACTATTTAGTTGATTTGAACTACTTTTTTTCTGTTTGTTTGTTATTTAAACATATGGCATATTTATTACATACACAGGAGAAAAAGTTATAAGTGAGGTAATGTATATGAAAATAAAACAAATTAGAAATGCAACTATGATAGTATCATATGCAGGTAAGAAATTTTTAATAGATCCAATGCTAGGAGAAAAGGGTGTTTATCCTCCATTCCCAGGAACACATAATCAACATTTAAATAATCCAACAGTAGATTTATCAGTATCAATAGAAGAAATTTTAGATGTTGATGCGGTTATAGTAACACATATACACCTTGATCATTTTGATCCTGTAGCAATGGAGATTATTCCAAGGGATATGAAGATGTTTGCTCAAAATGAAGATGAGGCAGAACAGATGAAAGAAGCAGGATTTAATAATGTAGAGGTGTTAAGAGAAGAAGGAAACTTATTTGCAGGTATTAAATTAATTAAAACACCTGCAAAACATTTTTCGGATGAATCAATTTTAGATATATATCGTCAGGTAAATACTGCAGATGAAGCTTGTGGTGTAATACTTGATTCTGATAAGGAAAAAACATTATATATAATGGGAGATACAGTTTGGTATGAGGGAATAAAGAATGTTTTAGATAAGTATACTCCAGATGTAATTACAGTTAATGCAGGGAATGCTCAATTTGTTGATGGAAGATATCTTATAATGAGTAAGAATGATTTCCTTGAGGCAGTAAAGGCAGCTCCGAATGCACAATTTTTAGCTACTCATATGGAAGCAGTAAATCACTTGATGGTATCAAGAAAAGAACTAAGAGAATATGCTGAAGAAAAAGGATTTTCAGATAGATTAGTAATTCTAGCTGATGGAGAAGTATGTGAGTTTTAATTTGGTGGTAAATAGTATGTTAAATTTTTTCTTATGATGTTTCTAAGAATTAAGGATGGTAAAATCATGGGAAAAGAGCACATGTTGATGTGAATGATATTATAAGACAACTTAAAAAAATAATTTAATAATGTATAAAGTAATAGTCTATGTTAACATCAGGTAACATAGACTATTTTAATTATAAGTTATTAACAACTTCCCCTAATACATTACCAATAGCATCATGAATAACTAAATCAGCTTTATTATCAGCAGAAGTTGAACTTTTATTAATTAAAATAAGATTCTTACCTCTAAAATAATCAATAAGTCCAGCAGCAGGATAAACAACAAGAGAAGTTCCCCCTATAATTAAGGTATCAGCTTGAGATATAGCTCTAACAGCTCCAGTAATCACATCATTATCTAATCCTTCTTCATAAAGAACTACATCAGGTTTAACCTTTCCACCACACTTAGGACAAGTAGGTATTCCTCTAGATTCTAAAATAAACTTTTCATCATAGAAAGCATTACAGCTCATGCAGTAATTTCTTAAAACAGATCCATGAAGTTCATATACATTTTTAGAACCAGCAGCTTGATGTAAGCCATCTATATTTTGAGTAACTATAGCTTTAAGCTTACCCATTTCTTCAAGCTTAGCTAAAGCTATATGAGCTGCATTAGGCTTAGCTTCTGGATATATTAATTTGTCTCTATAAAACTCAAAAAACTCCTCTGGATATCTCATAAACATAGTATGTGAAACTAATTGTTCAGGAGTAAGGTTTATCTTAAGTTTTTCGTTCCATAAACCACTTGCACTTCTAAAGTCAGGGATGTTAGATTCAGTACTTACCCCAGCACCTCCAAAGAATACAATATTATTACTATCTCTAAGTATTTGAGTTAACTTTTCTATTTCAGTACTCATAATAAAATCATCTCCGAATTATATTTATAGTTATATTATGACATAGTGTATAGAAAAATAAAAATAAATTAATATTATTTATATTTTAACACAATAGAAAATATTTATATTTTATTATTTGTATTCTAAATCCAAATGGTTTACGTATTAAAGGTGACATTTCCAAACAATATTACAAAAGTGTAATATTAATGAAAGAAAAAAATAATTAAAAAAAAGCATTTATGCAATATAATGGAATTGAGAGATGAAAAGAAAGAAGGAGAAAAAATGAATTCAATATTAAAGGTTAACGGAATAGAAAAGTATTATGGAAATAAAGGAAACTTAACTAAAGCAATTGACAACATAAGTTTTGAAGTTTGTGAAGGTGAATTTGTAGGGATAATGGGTCCATCGGGAAGTGGAAAAACAACATTATTAAATGCTATATCTACAATAGATAATGTTACTACTGGAAATATAATTATAAATAATAAGGATATTACCAAGTTAAAATCAAGTGAGTTGGAAAAGTTTAGATTGAATGAATTGGGTTTTATATTCCAAGATTTTAATCTTCTGGATACCTTAACAGCTTATGAAAATATAGCATTATCTTTAACTATTAAAGGGGAGGAAGTTTCCAAAATAGATAAAAAAATAAAAGACATAGTTAAATATTTAGAAATAGAAAAAGTACTTAATAAGTATCCATACCAAATGTCAGGAGGCCAAAAACAGAGAGTTGCTTGTGCAAGGGCGATAATTACTAATCCTTCATTAATATTAGCAGATGAACCAACAGGTGCATTAGATTCTAAATCTTCGAGACTTCTTTTAGAAAAGTTTGAAAAACTTAATGAAGAATTCAGAAATACAATTTTGATGGTTACACATGATGCTTTTACAGCAAGTTATGCACAAAGAATTTTGTTCATAAAAGACGGTAAAATATTCAATGAAATTAGAAAAGGAAATGAAAGCAGAAAGGAGTTTTTTAATAGAATAATTGAAATTGTAACATTGTTAGGAGGGGATGATAATAATGTACTTTAAGATGGCTTTAAAAAATGTGAAAAAAAGTTTTAAGGATTATTCGATATATTTTTTGACATTATCCATAGCGGTATGTATATTTTATAGTTTTAATTCATTAGAATCTCAAAAGGCGCTTTTAGATATGAAAAATTCTAAAACGGATTATATTAGCGCGTTAATGACTATAATCTCTTATATATCAGTATTTGTTTCTATAGTGTTAGGATGTTTAATTTTATATGCAAATAACTTTTTAATAAAAAGAAGAAATAGAGAATTAGGATTATATATGACTTTAGGAATGGGAAAACGAAAGATATCCATGATATTAGTATTTGAAACTTTTTTAGTTGGAATTATATCGTTAATAATTGGACTTTTTATTGGGGTAATAGTATCTCAATGCGTATCTATATTAGTTTTAAATTTGTTTAACGTAAATATGGAGGATTATAGATTTGCTATTTCAGGAGTAGGAATAGTAAAGACTATATTATATTTTGCTTTAATGTTTTTTATAGTAATGATATTTAATATAGTACTAATTTCAAAATATAAGATAATAGATTTATTAAATTTAGAAAGGAAAAATGAAAAAATAAAGTTTAATAAACCATCACTATATGTCTTTCTAATTATCTTTTCCATATTATGTTTAATATTATGTTATAAGTTTGTATTGGTTAAAAGCTTGAACGTTAAAGATATAAAATTTTTAATATCAATAGGTCTAGGTATAATAGGAACAGTAGTATTATTTTATAGCCTATCAGGAATAATGATATATACTATAAAAAACAATAAAAATATATATTTTAAAAAATTAAATATTTTTACAATGAATCAGATTAGCAGCAAAGTAAAAACAAATTTTATATCAATGTCGGTAATATGCTTAATGTTATTCATAACAATAACTGCATTGTATACAGGTATAAGTTTGAAGAAATCAATGGAAGAAAGTATAAAAGAATTAACCCCTTTCGATGCAAGTTTACATATTTATGGGGATAAAAATATCGATGAAGTCTTGAAAGATATAAATCTAAGTAATGATTTAGGTGAAGAATTTTCATATATAAATCGATATTCATTGGGTATAAAATCAAGTGATTATGTAGACTTAGATGGAGAAGTTACATTTTTAAAAGTATCGGAATATAATAAAAGTAGGGAATTAATAAATAAACCACTCATAGATTTATTAGATGATGAAGTATATATAATATCAAGTGATAAAGATAGTAATATGAAAATTCATAAGTTTGTAAGGGATGGCGGTAAAATATTTATTAATAATAAGGAATACAGCATAAATGATGGAGATATTATTAAAGAAAACTTGACTACAGATGTTATTCCAGATAGTCCTTTTACAATAATTGTGAATGATGAGATTTGTGATGAGGGGGTAGTTTTAGAACGTAATATTAATATAAAGTACCCATTGAATAGAAAAGAAGAATGTGAAGAAAAGTATTCAAAAATTAATAAGTTAGTTCAAGATAATGAAGGTAGAAGTTTAATAACAATTTACACCAGAGATAATGAGTATAAACAGAATATAGCCATAACAGGTATAATGTTAATAATTTTAATATATTTGGGATTCATCTTTTTAATTACTAGTATTGCAGTTTTAGGACTTCAACAATTAACAGAAGCAAGTGATAGTATTAAAAGATATATTTCATTAAGGAAGATTGGTGCAAGTGAGAAAATGATTAATAAGACAATATTTAATCAAACATCTATATATTTTATGCTTCCAGCATTTTTGGCATTGATTCATTCGATTATAGGAATAAGAGCATCTATAAATTTTCTATCATTATATGATAGCAGTAATAAAGTTCCATCTATATTAATAACATTAATTATTTTTATGGTAGTTTATATTGGATATTTTGTGGTTACATTTACTAGTTATAAAAATATAGTTAAAAGCAAAATTTAAAAGGAATGTATTTTATGAGTAAAATATTGATAGTAGAAGATGATATTGTTATAAGGGAAGAATTATCTAGCTTACTAACTAGATATGGATATTATATAAAATCAGTAAATGAATTTAAGAATATTTTGGATTACATAAGACAAGAAGAGGCTGATTTAATTTTATTGGATATTAATCTTCCGTACTTTGATGGTTATTATATATGTAGGGAGATCAGAAAGTTTTCAAATGTACCTATAATTATTGTGACTAGTAGGGATAGTGATATAGATGAACTAATGAGTATAAATTTAGGAGCAGATGATTTTATAACAAAACCATATAATATTCAGATACTTTTAGCGAGAATATCTGCATTATTAAAAAGAACTTATGGGAATAATTCATCAAGTGAATTAATTAAATATGGAGATTTAAGTTTAAATTTACTAAATGCTACGATTAGCTATCATAATAAGACTATAGAACTTACTAAAAATGAAGTTAAAATTTTATTTATTTTAATTAAAAGAAAGGGAAATTTAGTCTCAAGGCAAAGAATTATGGAAGAATTATGGAAAGATGAGATGTTTGTAGATGATAGTACACTATCTGTTAATATAACGAGGCTTAGAAAAAAATTAAACGAACTAGGAATTAAAAATATGATAGAAACGAGACGAGGTTTAGGATATATTGTACAATGAAAATAGTAGATTACTTAAAAGATAAAATTATTTTTTTGATTTCAAATTTAGTGATATATACAATATTTGCTGTTTTTATGTATTTATTTAATATTAATATAATATGTATTGGAGCTATATTTTTTGTTTGGTTTGTACCAGTATTTTCAAATATACTGATGGATGGATTTAAATATAAAGGTTATTATGGTGAAATGCAGGAGTTAATAAATTCAATCGATAACAAATATATGCTGCCAGAAGTGATTAGAAGACCAGATTTTATTGAAGGTAAGATCATGTATGATATTTTGAAAGATATAAGTAAAGATATGAATGATAATATTAAGTATTATAGCAAAAAGCAAGTAGAATATAGAGAGTATATTGAGAGATGGATTCATGAAATAAAAACACCCATTTCTTCTACTAGGTTAGTAATTGAAAATAATGAAAGTGAAATAACTGAAAAAATAGATTATGAAATTGACAAGATAGAAAATTATGTTGAGCAAGTTTTATATTATTCTAGAAGTAATGATATAAGTAAAGATTATATTGTAAAGAAAGTTATTATTTCAGATATAGTAAAAAAGGTACTTAAGAGAAATTATAAAGATTTTATTAAAAAATCTATTACTGTAAAAATTGAAGAGATAGGTGAAATTGTTTATAGTGATAGTAAGTGGATTGAGTTTGTTATTAATCAAATCGTTGTAAATTCATTGAAATATTCATCTGATTCAAAAGGCTCATATATACGATTTTATACTAAAGTATATAAGAATTTAGTTGAATTAATAATAGAGGACAATGGAGTTGGTATAATTGATAGAGACATTGATAGAGTATTTGAAAAAGGATTTACAGGTGAAAATGGTAGGAAATTTGGGGAAAGCGCTGGTATAGGATTGTACTTATGTAAAAAAATGTGTACGAAGCTTGGTATTAATATCAATATAAAGTCTAAACTTAACAAGGGAACTAAGGTATATTTGGGGTTTCCGATTAATAGAAGTTTGGATGATATTATGAAATAATTTAAAAAGTGAATGAAAAAAGAAAAGAAATTTAAAGAATAGAAAATATATAGTGTAACAAAATCTTAGGCATTTGTCAATAGAGTTGTAATATATTTAAGGAAAGGCTGTATTATCAAATAAAGTAAAAATAGTATGACCTATTTAAAAATAGGGGAACGACCTTTAAAGTTCTAACTTAAATAAGGATGTTTCCCTTTTTGTCATATAAAAAATTCATCTTTCTTAAAGAAAATATACTTACAAAGTGATAAATAATTGCCTAAATATTTAGTAGAAACGTAAGCGTAGAAGATTTGGTATCTAGATAGAGAAAGCAATCTCCAGATAAAATTTTATAAAAATAAAAATTTTATCTGGAGGTTACTTATATATTAAAAATTAGACAATGCTGCTTGGGAAAAATATATAAATGAATATTTTTCTCTTGATAAGAAAATATCTATAAAAAGCTTTTGCCAGGAACGTAATATTAATCCCAGCCAGTTTTTCTATCATAGAAAAAGAATTTCATCTGCGGATAAGCCAGTAGTTCTTTAAGCTATTAACCTTAAAACTAATGAAAAAAGATTAGTTTCTTTTGAATCTAAGATAAATTTAGAAATTGGTAATGCTAAGATAACTATTCCCGTTAGTGAAACTACATTAATAAATTCAATAATTAAGGAACTTCTTGAAAAATGTTAAATATAGATAGTGTAGAGACAGTTTATCTTGCCTGCGGCTTATGCGGACTTTAAGAAAAAGTATTGATGGATTAGTTAACATAGTTCAAAACCAGTTAAAGCTTGATCCCTTTGATAAGGCTTTATTTGTATTTTGTAATAAGAAGATGGATAAATTAAAGATACTTCATTTTGATGAAGGGCTCTAGCTATATTATCATCGTTTAGAACGTAGCCATTTTAAATGGCCTTCAACGCCAGAAGAAGCATTAAAAATAAATATTGAAGAATTACGCTGGCTTTTAAGAGGTTATGAAATAAGAACTAAGTCAAAGTTTAAGCCAGTAACCAAAGCTAATTATTTTTGAAATAATTGTCTAAAACTCCTTGATATTAACCAATTTCAAGGAGTTTTATGGTGTAATATGTATATAACAGAAAACAAAAGGAGTTACTATAAATCACGAAATTATTACAAATGAACTTAATGAAAATGAAAAGTTATTAATTGATAAGCTTGAAAAGATGGAAGCTGAAATTAATAAAAGGATTAAGAACTAAATTCTAAAGAAAAAGAGATAAATGAGTTAAAAGATGAATTAGCCTATTTAAAAGGTATTATTGCTAATAGAAATAAAAAGATATTTGGCACATCAAGTGAAAAAGTAGATACTAATCAATTATCTTTTTTTAATGAAGCAGAAAAACATAGTGATTCAAAAGTAAATGAACCAAGCTTAGAAGAAGTTACTTATAAAAGAACTAAGAAGAATTCAGTTGCTGGCAAGAAAGACAATCTTGCAAATTTAGAAAGAGTTGTAATAGAACATAAATTAGAAGGCGAATACTTAAAATGTAAAAAGTGCGGAAGTGAACTTGTAGAAATAGGTGTTAAATCTAGAAAAGAAATTCTTAAATATATTCCAGCTAAGCTTATTGTAGAAGAGCATATCATGTATAGCTATGCTTGCAAATCTTGCGAAAGCGAAGCTGAAAAAAGCAATATAGTTTCAGCTGAAACACCAAAAACTATCTTCTATAATAGCATGGCTTCAAATGAGTTAATAGCTCATACTATATGCCTTAAGTATCACCATGCTTTACCTTTATATAGACA
>CAKVFO010000059.1 GCA_934746785.1 uncultured Clostridium sp.
CTTGAGCCATAAAATTTTCACTACTATTTACAGTATTATTTACATTACTACTATTTGCAGTATTATTTGCAGTATTATTTACATTACTACTAATATTCTTAACTGGTTGAGATGATGAATTATTTTGCTTTACAGAAACCTTATTAGTCTCACTAGATTGTTGTGAAACTTGAACTACATCATGGTCCTGCTTGTCCTCTTTTATAGCATTATTATCTTTCTCAACTACTGTTTCAACTACTTCATTACTATTATCAGTACTACTTTCTATAACTTCTGCTTCTCTATCTAAATTACTATCATCAGAAGTACTTTCTTCTTGAATAACTTGAGCCACTTCAGTTTCTGTTGTCTTATCATGACTTTTATTATAAACTACAGAGCCTCCTATACCTCCCGTCAGTAATGCTGTTATAACTATGGCAATTAGTTTCTTTTTCATCGTACCACTCCTTTTTATTTTTTCGAACAAACAAATAGCTTGTCCAATATCTTATTAGTTAAAGTACTTTTTACTTCATCTAACTATCGCCTGCATATAGTTATAACATATAAAATTATATTTTATAATAGTAGTCTGATTCCTTTATATGAAATATGTTCTTATAAATATCTATATTACAAATAAATGAATTATTTTTTTATTGAAAATCTATTACATTTAAACCAATGTTCTCATCAAAAATTCTTCCTATATGTGCATCAATTTTTTGTATAAATATTTCACAAGTAGCATTTATTCTAGCTTCATTTAAGTGGCCTCCAAAACATTTACCTTCATCATTTCCAAGAGTAGCATGAATATGGAGATAAACTTCATCATTCATCATAGAAATATTTCCTGTAAGATTAGTTATTTCTAACGCTTCATCAAATGTATTTGCATAATACTTCTTTTCTTCAACATTATAAACACCAACTACAACATGGTCTGCAGCCCCTAAAGCTTGAATAGTTCCTGCCTTAATATTTTCTTTTTCACACACTTTCTTTATACTTTCTAGTACTTCTTCTCCTCTTTCAAGTCTTAGTACTACTGTATCTCCAAAAACCTTATATATCATTTTGTATACCTCCTATATTTATCTCTTGTTTTCACATTCCTTTAGCCTAGTATAAGCTTCATTATCATTTGCATCAATAGAAAGTACCTTAGAATAATCCTCTTTAGCCTTTTCATATTCTTTTAATTCTTCATAGCATACTGCTCTATTAAATAAAGCATCAGTATTTTCTTCATCAAAACTTAAAATTTTTGTATAATCATCTACTGCTTTTCTATATTCTCCTGCCTTTTCAAAGCATACTGCTCTACAAGAATATACTTCATCATCTTCATTATTTAAATCTATAGCTTTTGTATAATCTTTTATAGCATCCTCATAATTTCCTAAAGCTTCATAACATAATCCTCTATTATAATAGAAGTCAGCTTCCTCATCATTAAGTTCTATTGCCTTAGAAAAATCCTTAGCTGCTTCTTCATGGTTTTCAAGATTTTCATATGCTATTGCTCTGTTATAATAAACATCTTCATTAGATGAATTAATTTCTAAAGCTTTATTATAATCTTCTATTGCTCGTTCATATTGTCCTAGACTTTCATATGATAATCCTCTATTATTATATGCTTCATCATATTCTGAAAAAAGTTCAATTGCTCTTGTATAATCTTCTATAGCTTTTTCGTAATCACCTATTTCATCAAAAAGAACTCCTCTTTCATTAAAGTTAACTTCATCTTCTGGATCTATCTCAATTCTGCTTGTAGCTTCTTCTATTTCCATCCTGTTTTTCTCATCTATCTTAAACTTCTTGTCTTTATATTCATTAACATTCTTAAAATACATAATATACTCCTCTGCTTCCGTTATTTTTAATAAATCCTTCTGTATTATCCATTTTAACACGAAGAATAAATACTCTAAAGTTCTTTTACTCTCAAGAGTAAATACTCTAAGGTTCTCTTACTCTCAAGAGTAAATACTCTAAAGTTCTTTTACTCTTAAAATATGATTTTATGTCAATAGTTATTTAAAGATCCTTTACCTATAAGCATTTACAATATTAATTTTTTTATACTTCATTTATATTAAAAGTGAAATAACTTCCTATAGGTTAAAAAATGAGGATGTATCAAAAGTATCTCTTTTTGATACATCCCCATAATACTTAAATTATGCTACTTGTTTTCTATTTTCTGATTTACCAAATAACTTTTTGAAACATGACTTAGCTACCATGAATCCTAAAGCCATTAATAATACAGCAAGTATAAGCTGTAATCCATCAGTTAGGAATACAAATCCACCTGTTACAAATATCTTCTTTACTATATTAACAATAGCTTGAACTAGAGCAGTGAAAGTAACTGCAAGCATTATAAACATTGGAACATAAAGCATAAATCCCTTTCTTCCTGTAGTCTTTAAGAATACTGCAAGTGCTATAAGAACTAATGCTGATAATAATTGATTAGCAGATCCAAATAATGCCCAAACATTATTATATCCACCTAATGATAATAATAAACCTAATCCCAATGTTATAACAGTTGAGAAATACTTACTAGTCATTAACTTAATAAAAGGAGTAATTTCCTTTGCATCATCATCCATAAAGAACTCTTGGAACGACATTCTTCCTATACGTCCAACTGAATCTAATGAAGTTAATGCTAAAGCAGATACACACATAGTCATAAAACATTTAGCTACATGTTCAGAAATTCCTATTTGTCCTAAAAATCCTGCTATTGCTGAAGCAAATATTGAGAAAGGTGTACCCTCAGGAACTTTTCCTCCTACTGCAACAGACCCAACTGCCACAAGTGCTATAACACCAATTAAAGATTCTACAACCATTGCTCCATATCCGATTCCAAGCATATCTTTTTCATTTTGTACTTGCTTTGATGATGTTCCTGAAGATACCAAACTATGGAACCCCGAAACAGCTCCACAAGCTATAGTAACAAATAATGTTGGAAATAACATCTTACCATTTACTTCAAATCCATTAAATACATTTAAATTCATTGAAGGTTTAGCAACAAAAACACCAAGAACTGCACCTACAATCATTGCCAAAAGTAAGAATGTACTTAAATAATCTCTTGGCTGCATAAGTAACCACATTGGCATAATAGCAGCAAAAAATAAATATACAAATACAACGGCTGTCCATACTGTTTTGCCAGCATATATAGGGCATGCAATTCCAACAGCAAGCATTGCAAATAATAAAATAATTCCTATGATTGCTTCTAACCCTTGAGAAGGTTTTTTATATTTTATAAATACTCCAAAAATCATTGCAACTACTATAAATAACATTGAAATTGATGCTGCTGCTGCATTAGGTGTTGATTTACTTCCATCTGCAGCAAAACCATTAAATGTTGTTGATACCATATCAGCAAAAGCTGCTATAACTAATAATGAAAAAATCCATGAGAATAATAAGAATAATTTCTTCCCTTTTTTGCCTATATACTGTTCAATTATACACCCTATTGATTTACCTTCATTCTTTACAGATGCATAAAGTGCCCCGAAATCATGAACAGCTCCAAAAAAGATTCCACCAACTAAAATCCATGCTAAAACTGGTCCCCATCCAAACATTGCTGCTATAATAGGTCCTGTTACAGGTCCTGCCCCTGCTATTGAAGAAAATTGATGTGAAAAAACTACTGCTTTAGGTGTTGGAATATAATCTTCACCATCTTCATGTACATATGCTGGTGTCTTTGCATCAGGGTCAATTCCCCATTTATTAGCAAGCCATCTACCATAGATTAAATACGCACCTGCAAGTACAATTATGGCTAATCCAACCATTACTAATCTGTTCATTTAAAAGCCCCCTATTTTATTTTAAGTGAATAAAAATACATATATAAAATAATCCAAAATTGTATTTTTATTAATTAATAATACTCTTCAACCATAACATTGTCAAACTTATCATGTATCTTTATTCACTTTAATCTTTTATACATCAATATTTTATTAAATTAATAACTTCAAATTATAGTTTACTTATGAATTCTTGAGATAATTCAAACTTTCCAACACACTCTACTTGACCAGTTAATTGAACATTAAATTCCTTATCTAACCTTACATGAAGTTTTCCTCCTGGACTATGAACTTCAACTTCTTCATCAACAAGACCTAATCTGTAAGCTACAGCAGCTGCTGCACTGCTGCTTGTTCCAGAAGCTAATGTATAACCTGCTCCTCTTTCATATATTTCTATACTAATATTATTTCTATCAATAACCTTTAACAGCTGCATATTTATTCTATTTGGAAAATTCGATGAATTTTCTACAAAAGGTCCTAAAGCTTTAGCTTTTTCTTCAGATATATTATTCATTGGAATAACACAATGAGGATTACCTATATTCACACAAATAAAAGATGCTTTTCCCATATCTACTTTAATCATAAAGCCTTTAGAATCTAGAAATTCAACCTTAACATCAGCACCTAAAGTACTTAAAGTAAATCTTTTACCTGTCACATATCCCTCATCTAAAAGATATCTTGAAAATATTCTTATGCCATTTCCACTCTTTTCTGCTTCACTTCCATCCGGATTATAAATTTTAACCTTAATTTTTCCTTTTTCTATTATAGGACCATATAATATTCCATCTGAACCTGGTCCAAAATTTCTATTACATATTAATCTTATTGCTTTTTCATTTAAATCTATTTCATAATCTACTATAAATTATATATGATTTTTTACCATTTTATAGTCTATATCCTGCTTGAAACATTGCAAAAAGTGCTTTATTATTTATAGTAGATAATATTTTAAAGAGGTTTATCATGGAACCTAATAAGAAGTTTGGTTATTTAGATAACAATTTCAGACTATTTCATCTTAAAGACAAAAAAAATATAGAATTTGAATTTCATTACCATGACTTTGACAAGATAATAATATTTTTATCTGGCAACGTTCAATATTTAATTGAAGGAAAAAGCTATTATTTAAAGCCATGGGATATTCTATTAGTTAATAATCATGAAATTCACAAAGCAGTGATTGATTCATCTGTAACTTACGATAGAATAGTTATATGGACTAATACAAAACTTTTTGAAGAAAGCTTTCCTGATAGTTGTGACTTAACTCAATGTTTTAAATTTAAAGATAAAAAAAGCTTTAATTTAACAAGAGTAAATGTAAAGCTTCAAGAAGATTTAAAATCTTTGATATCTAACTTAGAATTATCTACAAACTCTAGTGAATTTGGCAGCCAGCTTTTAAACACTTCACTATTTGTACAATTATTAATTTACTTAAATAGAGTCTCTATTAATAAGGATTATATTTTTGATGAAAAATCCTTAAAATACGATAAACAAATTGATGAAATTATTGAATATATAAATACAAATTTATGTAACAATCTTTCCATCAAATCATTATCAGAAAAATTCTTTATAAGCAAATACTATTTAATGCATAAGTTTAAAAAAGAAACAGGATATACATTACATAACTATATAATACAAAAAAGAATTTTCAAAGCTAAGAAACTTATTGAGAATGGATGTCCTATTACAAAGGCTTCTCTTCGATGTGGCTTTACTGATTACTCAAACTTTTTGAGGGCATATAAAAAAATATTTAATGCATCTCCTAGAAATAATATTGCTGGAGGTAAAAAATGAACTACATAATTTTCGATTTAGAATTTAATCAAAAACATCCTGATAACAAAGATCTAGCTTCGCCAGATTTAATCTTTGAAATAATACAAATAGGTGCTATAAAACTTGATAGCAAGTTTAATGAGATAGCTACATTTAATAAGTTCATAAAGCCAACAGTTTTTTCAACTATTCATCCCTATGTTGAAGAACTTACTAATATAACAATAGATATGGTTACTTCTTGTGATACATTTACAAAAGTTTTTAATGATTTTTTGGAATTTATAGGCACGGACAAATACACATTAATTGTATGGGGAACAGGTGATTTAAGAGAATTATTTAGAAATATGAAATTTCACAAAATTCCATTTTCACTTCTCCAACCAAAATATATAGATATTCAAAGTTATGCTTCATCTCATTTTAATTATCCTAAAGGTAACAAAATAGGATTAAAAAATGCTATAGATTTATTATCAATAAATATACAGAAAGATTTTCATAATGCTTTTAACGATGCCTATTATACAGCTAATATTTTTACAGCTATTTACAAAAAAGAAATGAAACCAAAGTTATATAATCTTCCTACAAAAAAAACTTGCACCCATGCCAATAAAAAACTAGATATAGATGCTTTATTTTTACAATTTGAGAAAATCTATAATAGGCCTATGACTAATCAAGAAAAAGAAATTATAAGATTAGCATATATGATGGGTCGAACTCATCAATTTATTAAAAATAATTAATACTTTAAATATCTACTCGCAAATATTCAAAGTAAAATTACCTTTAATAGAACAAAGTGGCTTCCTGCGCTAAAAAGCGTGGCGTCAGCCACTTTGTTACAGCCTGTCAAAAGGTTCTAAAATCAAAATTGGAGGATAGAAGTAATATTTTTATGCTCCAAATCACAACCAGTCGCTTAAAAATATTGCTTCGATCCTTCTTCATTTCAAATTTCTTTAGCAAAATATTTGCAACACAAAAAAACTTACTTAATCTATTGATTGTATTAGCTAATACAAGTCTTTAAAAATTTATCTATTATCATTGTATTTTTTTCAAAGTTTTTAGAAATTCTTATTTTATTATCTTTTTTTATTCTTCTAAAAAAGTTTTGAGTATAGTAGTCATTATATGACGATAAATAATTTAAACATTCAGTCCATAAAATTTGAAATTCATCTTTCTCTAAAATATTAAAACATAATTCTTTTGCTCTTTTTTTATCATATATAGTTAAATAATATAAAACTTCTTCTAAATCATCTATTGGACGATTGCTTTGAAACCTTAATAGTTTATCTATTTTACCATTAGAAGTATCTATTTCCTTTTGAATAACTGCAATTGCCTTAAAATTAGGAAATACCTCTATAGGATTATCTATCTTTATCTTTGAATAATTAGTCTTTACATCATACTTTTCTACGTCATACTTTTCTATATTAGAAGTTTTAACATCATGATTATGATATTTTATAGTTAAGCATTTCAAGTTTTTTCCTTCTAAATATGCTGCTGTAGCCTTGTGATGTCCATCTAATAACAATGCCATAAACCCTCTTAATTCTAATGCTACACCTAATAATTTTTCACCATTTCTTATTTTTTCTCTATAATAGTTTACTATTTTTTCGTTGTAACACTCAATTCCTTCAGATGGCACTAAAAACTTTGGCACTCCCTTTATATATGTTCCATTGTAATATACATCAGCACTAGCATGATAATAATTACTCCTTGTTGCCAAATTCCAAAAAAAGTTATTTTCTCCATCAGTAGGAATCATATCCTCCTCACTTAATTCGTATTCTCCATCTTCAAGTAATCTTAAAAGTGGCGTCAAACTTCTAAAGTTATCCTCCAAACTTTTCATAGGTATATTTATGTTAAACAGATCTTTTATATTTTTATCTACACTACTTCTACCTTGTATCAACTTTATAATGGATGAACTCATTGGAGAACATTCCTTACTCAATGTAACTAACGGTACATCATCTAATAGTACCACCCTTTTTTCTTTTTTCAAACTGCATTGTCTAAGTTTCCCATACCCATTCTTAATTCTAAATAAAATACTGTCATCCTCATTTTTACTAATTTTTTTTACGATTTCCTCTTCATTCATGGCTTTCTCCTCTTATAATTTATTTTTCACATATATTATATCACACTTTTGTAAAATATTACATATTTACTACATTTTGTATAAAATAGTTTATTTTTCTTGTTTTATTTTGTTCTTACGCTTATTTCGATTCAATCTACAAAAAAATCTTCTTAAATAACTTCAATTTCACTTATTATAATTAAATCTTAAAAAAACAGCTTAATTATTTCTATTTAGGTTCTTCTTGAAAGCTATAATTACTTTTTAATATATTTAATGACTTACATAACATAAAAGCAGTTAATAATATAGATACTCTTACTATCACTTCAGTATTTCTATATTTATTAACTGCTTATATATTGCAAACTAAATTTATATAAATTATCTACTTCTTTATTAATTCTTTCCTAATAAAGCTATTTTTCTTCACTTTATATGGTATCTTAACTTTACACATCATCCCTGGATGCGGACATCCCTCAATAGCTTCCCCCTTTTCATTATACAGTTCTACCACTTCAAATTCTTCTCCAATTAATCCTGGGGATAACACTTCTACTTTATCGCCTTTTACAAATTTATTTCTTTGTTTACATATAGCCATTTGAGTTTCTTCATCATAATCATGTACTATAGCAATTACATCATACTCTCTTACATGATCATTTGTATTATAAATAAGTCCTTCATTCTTAGGTTCATTAAAGAAGAATCCTGTATGATATTGTCTATGACTTACCTTAAACATTTCTTGTCTTAGTTCATCAGGAAGTTTATAGTTTTCTGGATCTTCAAAATATAAATCAATAGCCTTTCTATATGCATTTATAACAATTGCCACATAGTATTCACTTTTATTTCTACCTTCCACCTTTAACGATGAAACACCAAGTTCCATTAATTCTGGTATATGATCTATCATACATAAATCCTTTGAATTCATTATATATGTACCATGTTCATCTTCTTCTATTGGGAAATATTCTCCTTGTCTCTTTTCTTCCATTAATGTATATTTCCATCTACATGATTGTGCACAAGCCCCTCTATTAGAATCTCTTCCTGCCATGGCACTTGATAATAAACATCTTCCAGAATAAGAAATACACATTGCTCCATGAATAAATATTTCAATTTCTAAATCCTCTGGAATTCTATCTTCTATTTCTTGAATTTCTTTTAAAGAACATTCTCTTGCTAAAACTACACGTTCAGCTCCAAGTTCTCTCCACATATTACAAGCTTCATAATTAATGGTATTAGCTTGTGTACTTATATGAATTGGAAGGTTTGTATGCTTTTTAACTATTGAAAATACCCCAAGATCTGATACTAAAACTGCATCTACCTTTGCTTCTTCTAACTTCTTTAAAAACTCTGGCAGCTTTTCAAGTTCTTCATTTCTAGGCATTACATTAACTGTACAATAAATCTTTTTACCTAATTCATGTGCAATTTTTGCCCCCTCTTTTATATCTTCATATGTAAAATTTTTCGCAGCTGCTCTTAAAGAAAATAATTCTCCTCCAAAATAAACAGCATCTGCCCCATATTCAAATGCAATTTTTAACTTTTCTAAATTACCAGCTGGTGCTAACAATTCAGGTTTCTTTAAATCTTTCTTCATATCTTGTCTTCCTCACGTTTTAATATTTTTAATAAGTTAACCTATTAAAATTAACATATTTTCATTTCTTTTAATACCTTATTTTTAATATAATCTAATGTTTTTTCTTCCCCCTCTTCTGCAAGCATGTTTAATAAGAATTCTAATTCTCTTCTTGATTCATCATGCATTATATAATGTTTTTTTCCCGTATTATAATATTCTAAAGCACTTCTATCAGTATACTTCTCCTTTTGATAATTCTTAGAAGCACACATTCTATCAATAAACATTTCAACTACGTACTTTAATGGCATCCTCATGCCTTTAAGGCCTTCGTTAGGATCTAAAGTATAGTCTATCCAATATTCGAAATGATGCTTATTTCTCCCTTTATGATGAAGCCAAGCACTTGAATATCCTTCTTCTAACTTCTGCCCATAATTAGGGCTCCTAAATCCTTGATAATATTTAACCCCTGCGGAAAATTCCACCCATGAATACTTTGAAAGATCATGTAAAATTCCCTGCTTATATAATCCAATCTTAAAACAATATTTCATAACAAGTAATTTATGATTAGTTATAGTCTTAAAATGATTAATAAAATTCATACTCTCCATCCATTTCCTCATTATTTTATACATAAATAATATCATCTTTTATATATATAAAACAAGGAACTGAATATACCAGTTCCTTATTTGATACAATATATATTTTTTTACTTACCCATAGCTTTTGATTTTTCAATACACTTTATAGTTGCTGAAATAACTGCATTTCTCATTCCAAGCTTCTCAAGTTCTGCCACAGCCTCTATTGTTGTTCCTGCTGGAGATGTTACCTGGTCTTTTAATACTCCTGGATGTTCACCTGTCTCTAGTACCATCTTTGCAGAACCTAATACTGATTGAGCAGCAAATTTGTAGGCTTGATTTCTTTTCATACCACCTAAAACAGCTGCATCTGCTAATGCTTCAATAAACATATATACATATGCTGGTGAAGAACCACTTACTCCTGTAACCGCATCCATTAAGTTTTCAGATACTACTTCACATTTACCAAAACTATTAAATATAGATTTAACATCATTTAATTCATCATCTGAAATATTTTCAGCTGGACATAATGCTGACATTGCCTCACCGACTAAAGCTGGTGTATTAGGCATAGTTCTTATAATCTTAATATCTTTTCCAAAAAGATTATGTACTTCTGCAATTGACTTACCCGCTGCAATTACAACTATAATTACATCATCTTTTACTCTATCCTTAATTTCATTAATAACAGTTTGATACATTACAGGTTTTACAGATAAAAATAAAATATCAGCCTTTGAAGCTACCTCCTTATTATCTCTTGTAGTAGAAATTTTATATTTTTCCTTTAATACATTAAGCTTTTCTTCATGAGGATTAGAAGCAATTACCTTATTACTATTAACTAGTCCAGAAGTTACTATACCTCCAATCATAGCCCCTGCCATATTTCCACTTCCAATAAATCCAATGATTTTATTCATTTTTTATCCTCCTTATTTCCCCAATTTTTATTCTTTATTTCTAATTTTAATCTTTATCTTAATAAACATCAAGTTTAAAACCTTTGGCGTAAAGTGAAATTTAGGGAATAGAAATTCTTACTTGCCTTTATTTAAAGAGGCTTATAGAAAATTTTCAACCGACTGATTTGCGTTGCGTAGTGTTAAAAATTTTGCTATAAGCCTCTTCATTTTATCTCTTTTTAATACAAACCTATTTTATTACCTAACTATTCAACTCTTTCAGCTATATTAGTTGAATGGTCTCCTATTCTTTCTAAATTACTTATTAAATCCAAGAAAATAGCACTTACATTAGCACTGCATATTTTCTTATTTAATCTAGTAATATTATTTTCTCTTAAATCTTTTTCGTATCTATCTATACTAGATTCAATCTCTTTAATTCTATTGGCTGCTATTGCATCTTTATTATTATACGATTCTAATGCAACAGTAACTGCTTCTAGAGTCTTATTATACATATTAATAAGTTCTTCTCTTGCTTCACCTTCTATAGATACTTTACTTTTTTGCTTTTCTATAGCAAGTTCTGTTATATTCTTTGCATGATCTCCAATTCTTTCAATATCATTTATAACGTGAAATGTTACACTTAAGATCTTACTATCTTCCTCTGGTAATTCATGAGATGATAATAAAACTAAATAATTAGTTATTTCTTTTTCAAGAATATTTATTGTTTCTTCATTACTATATATCTTCTTTACTGCTTCTTCATCATCTTCTAATAATACTTTCATTGCATACTCTAAGTTACTTTTTGCAAGTTCACCCATTCTTACAGTTTCTTTAAACACCTGTCCTGTAGCAACAATTGGAGTTTCTAATAACTTTTTATCTAAGTATAAAGCTCCAACCTTTTCAGATGTATCTTCACCTGGTATTATCTTATTTACACAAGCAACTAAGAACTTAGCTAAAGGCAATAATATTATTGTTACTATTATATTAAATAATGTATGTGCATTTGCTACCTGTCTAGCAACACTATCTGGACTTACACCTTGAACAAAATTAATTAAAATTTTCATAAATGGTATGAAGATAACTACTCCTATAACATTAAATAATAAGTGTATAAGTGCAGCTTTTTTTGCTGTTTTTCCTGTTCCTACTGATGCTAAAAGTGCTGTAACACAACTTCCTATATTCCCTCCAAATATTACTGGTAATGCAACATCCATTGTTATAGTTCCTGCTGTAGCAAGAGCTACTAAAACTGCTGTAGTTACTGATGAGCTTTGAGTCAAAGCTGTCATTACAAAACCAACAGTTATTCCAAGTAGGATATTGTTACCAATTACTCCAATTACATCTTTAAATACTTCAGATTCAGCTAAGGGTTCCATAGAAGCTGACATTGTGCTTATTCCTAAAAATAATATACCAAATCCTAAAGCTATTGATGCTATATCTTTTATTTTCTTCTTCTTTGTTATTAATAATATGATAGCACCAGCTCCAATAAATAAAGGAGCAATGGCATCTAACTTAAATGATACTAATTGAGCTGTTATAGTTGTACCAATATTAGCTCCCATTATGACTCCTGCTGCCTGCATTAATGTCATAAGGCCAGCATTTACAAAACTCACAACCATAACCGTAGTTGCACCTGAGCTTTGAATTGCCGCTGTAACTAACGCTCCTACACAAACACCTATAAATCGATTACTTGTTATCTTTTCTAGAATTCCTTTAAGCTTTTCACCAGCTGCATTTTCCAAACCATCACTCATTAACTTCATTCCAAATAAGAACAAACCTAATCCTTCTATTAACATAGTAATTTTATCGAAAATATTCATATACTTTTCTCTCCTTAACTATACTATCTACTTATTGTAACTTTCCTAACATTCATATTTTATTACAATGTTATCATAGCTTTAATATTTTTAACTTACTTTTAACACACTTTTAACTTAGCACATTTAATTTAATCTCATATAAAATATATTTAACCAATTACATCTACATTATAATATTTTTTTTATATAGTCAAAAAAAATTAAATATCATACATCTATAACATTATATTCTATTTGTATAGTTCCTTTAATACTTTTATTTCTTTTTCATATCCTTCAAGTTCATTTGGAGTTTCTAAGAAAAATGGTAAATCCCTTAACTTAGGATGATTTATAATTCTTCTTATTGCATCAAGTCCAATTGATCCTTCACCTATTTTTTCATGTCTATCCTTATGACTTGCAAAAGGATTCTTACTATCATTTAAATGAATAGCATATAATCTGTCTAACCCTATAATTCTATCAAATTCATCAAGTACTCCATCTAAATCGTTAACAATATCATATCCTGCATCATATACATGACATGTATCTAAACATACTCCTAAATGATTACTAAGTTCTACCTTACTTATTATTTCAGCTATTTCCTCAAAGCTTCTTCCAACTTCAGTACCCTTTCCAGCCATAGTTTCTAGCAGTATTTTTGTTGTCTGCTCAGGTTCTATTACCTCATTAAGCATTTCTACAATATAATTTATACCTGTTTCTACTCCTTGCTTAACATGACTTCCTGGATGAAAATTATAGAAATTACCCGGAAAATATTCCATTCTCTTTAAATCATCTTTCATCATTTCCTTTGCAAAACTTCTTGTGTTCTCATCAGCCGAACAAGCATTTAAAGTATATGGTGCATGAGCTAATATTTTTGTAAAACCATTTTTATTCATTAACTCTACAAGAGCACTCACATCATTTTCATCTATATCTTTAGCCTTTCCTCCTCTAGGATTCCTTGTGAAGAACTGGAATGTATTAGCACCTATCCGTAAAGCTTCTTTTCCCATATTTTCAAAACCTTTTGTTGTTGATAAGTGGCATCCTATATTTAACATATTTTATCCTCCGTTTTTTATTTTAAATTATATTATAAAAGATAATATTATTCTATATTTTTATCTTTTCAAATTTTTATACAAAAATAAGGTGCTATATCCCTTTTGATACAGCACCTTATTTTTAATTAGCTAATAACTTATCTATAACACCAATAAGTTCTTCTATTTCTGGCTTACTTAATTGTGCATCTGCCTTTACAGATTCACCTTTATGCCTTAATTCATCAGTTATTAATGATGAGAATATAATTACTGGAATAGTATTTAATATGTTCCTTAACTTTTCTTGTAAGTGTTAATCCATCCATTTGTGGCATTTCTATATCTGTTATAAGCATTTGTGCATCTTCAATAAAATTTTCACCTTTCTTATCAGCTAATGATGTTAAGTAATCATATGCTTGTTTACCATCATCAAATACCCTTAAGTTTTTAAAGCCTGCTTTTGTTAATGTATCATTTAATAATTTTCTAATTAAAGATGAATCATCAGCTAACACTAACTTAATATTTGATCTGTCTTTATATTCTACTGATACAAGTCTGTCTTCACTTATACCTGAACTTGGACATATATCTGTAACTATTTTTTCAAAATCAAGCATTAAAATAACTTCACCATTAATTAGTATGTTTCCTACAGCTAATGAACTTTCAACTAAGTCATCTGGCTTTCTTATATCTTCCCATTTAATTCTATGAACTCCTATTACATCATCAATATTAAATGCAACTTTTATTTTATTAAATTCACATACTATTACGTTATTTCCTATTTTTTGAGTTTTCTTTTTAGTAAGTACATGCTTTAAATCAACTAATGAAAGAATTTCATCTCTACATAATATTAATCCTGCAATTTCTTCACTTGTATCAGGAAGTTTTGTTAATTTGTTTGGCATAGGTATAACTTCCTTGACCTTTACCACATTAATAGCATATTTGTTGCCATTAACCATAAATTCAATAATTTCTAATTCTCCTGTGCCTGATTCTAAAAGTATATCACTTTTATTCTCCATAATTTTCTCAACCCCTACTCCTCTTTTAATACTCACTTTATGTTATGAAATTTTCATAATATAAATATAACATACTTTAGTATTATTTTTTTATATTTTTTTTACATAATTAATTTCAATTTCATTTTTATATCATTAAAATTTAAAAATATAATAATCTTTAGACATTTTGTGCTATTTATTATACTATTATATATGAGAAAAATACGAAATTCAAATTTTTTCTTTATTCTATTAAAATTATGAAAGGCTGTATTAAATTATGAATATAGATAGACTTTTAAATTTTGCCAGCACGTCTGGAAAAATAATGCTTGAAAGCGGAGCAGAAATATATAGGGTTGAAGAAACTATTTGTATTATCTGCAACTCATTTAGCATTTATAATGTTGAAGCCTTTGCATCAACTACTGCTGTTATAGTTTCTATAATTGATAATGGAAAAATTCATACTATAGTAAAACGAATATCAAAAAGAGGTGTAAACTTAAATAAAATTCATAAAATTAATGCTCTTTCAAGAAAAATCTCTCTTGAAAGACCATCTCTAGACTACTGCGAAAATGCTTTAGAAGAAATTAATAAAGATGATTCCTATTCATTTATAAAAACTTTATTTTTTGCTGGTATAGCAACTTCTACATTTACTGTTCTTTTCGGCAGCAATATAAATGAATTTTTATGTACATTTTTTATAGGTATCATAATCAAATTTATGGAAGTGACATTAAGTAAAACTGGTCTAAATAACTTCTTTATTAATGGAATTTGTGGTTCAACTATAACTCTATTCTCTATTATATTTTTAAATTTAGGTTTTATATCCGGAATAGATAAATTAATTGCAGGCAGCATAATGCTTTTAGTTCCTGGGCTTCTCCTAACAAACTCTATTAGAGATATACTAGAAGGTCAGCTTGTTTCTGGTCTTACTAAGGCTGCGGAAGCATTATTTATTGGAGTATCTACTGCAGTTGGAGCTTATTCTATACTTCATTTATTTATTGGACTTGGAGGTATTCTATAATGTTTATTGAAATTATTTCTGCATTCTTTGTTTCCTTAAGTTTTGGATTTTTATTTAATATAAAAGGTAAATACCTTATACTCTCTGGAATTGGAGGTTCAATAGGATGGTTTATTTATAAGCTTGCATTACTATTTAATTATTCTCAAAGCTTTTCTATGTTTTTATGTGCTGTTGGTTTTAGCTGTTATAGCGAAGTATGTGCAAGGAAGTTTCAGACCCCTGTAACAATTTTAAGCGTATGTGCTTTGATACCAGTTGTTCCTGGCTATGGAGTATATAAGAGTATGTATGCATTTTTGATAGGAGATTATATAAACGCCATAGAATATAGTACTAATACTCTATATAATGCTGGTGCTCTTGCTTTAGGTGTTATTCTTATTTCTTCATTATTTAAACTTTTTAAAAAGATTTCAAAAAAAGTCAGTCCTAATTCTTAAAGACTGACTTTTAAAATTTTTATAATGCTTGAGCTCCTTTTTCACCCGTTCTTATTCTTATACATTCTGCAACATCACTTATGAATATTTTTCCATCTCCAATTTCTCCTGTTTTCACAGTATCCATTATAAGTTTTACTACTTCTTCCACTCTTTCTTCTTTAACAATAACCTTTACTTCTACTTTAGGTAAAAATCTAACTAGATGTTCATCACCTCTATGGTGTTCTGTCCATCCAAGTTGATGTCCACATCCCATTACTTGACCAATTGTAATACCATTTACATTTCCTTTTTTCAATGCATCCTTTAACTCTTCAATCTTTTCCGGACGTACTATAGCTTCTATTTTCTTCATAACACTACACTTCCTAATCTTGATTTTATTAATATACTATTACGTTTATATGACCTTTCCCTTACTTATATTATATCTTATATACTTAAGTTTTCTTCTTTTATTTGTTAAATAAAGAAATTTTTTTATTTATTTAATCACCATCTTTAAAATTCCTTATTTTAATATTTTTATTATTCATATTTAAAAGTTCATTATATCTTTTAAATACTTTATCCTTTATTTCCTTCATAAATTCTTCACTATAATTATTTAAAATAATATCTTCCAAAGAATTTACTGTATTTTTAAATTTTATATCATCCATACTTAATAATAAATCAATCAATTTACTTTTATCCATATATAGATTTTATCCACTGATAAAATTCTTAAACATAGTTATGAACTATATACTGTAACCTTTAATTTAATAATCTTCTTTGTTTGTTTGAATATTTATTATCTCTGCATCTGTATTTTCTTCCACAAAGCTTATTATATTTTCAGTAACAGAATCCGCCTGTCCTGAATCAGCTGCAAGTCCAGCTATAGATATAACTATAATCTGATGATTATCCTGTTTTTCTGATTCAACAACTGAAATATTAAATTTATTTCTTAATCTTGCTATTATACTTTTTACTATCATTCTCTTTTCTTTTAAAGAATGACACCATTCAGCTCTTAATGTAATGTTCATAAAAAATAATTTCATAAGCCTTCCTCACAATCTAATTCATTAATTTGTCTTTCAATATCCTGATTCATAACTATTATTCCTCTTTTACTTTTTTTGTACCATTCCATTTACAAACATTATTCTTTTATTTATTAACTTCCAATCATATGATCTGAAGCCAGCTTTATTAAAAAGTTTTTCTATTTCGTTTTTATTATAAATTCTATAATCTCCGCTATCAGAGAATTTAATAGCAAAATTTAATATATTTCTCAAAATTGCTGGTGCTGTAGGATCTCCTAATATTAAAGTTCCATCTTCTTTTAAAGTTCTTTTCATTTCATTTAATACTTTCACTGCATTAGGATAATGATGAAATGATGCATTACATATAATTATATCAAATTTATTCTCACCCTTAATTAGTTCTTGTTTCGTATTATATTAATATCGTACCTATTTTGCTCTATTTGTCTATATAAGTAATTTTATCTAAAAAAGCTGAGATCATAATAATCTCAGCAAAAGCTCATATTAAAAACTATGTTATTTTATAAATTATCAAAATATTCAATCCCCATTGTTTCCCTTACTTCTTTTAATGTCTGTGCTGCCACTTCTCTTGCTCTATCACTTCCTTCTCTTAGCATTTTATATACTTCAGAAATATCTTTTTCAAATTCTTTTCTTCTATTTCTAATTGGTTCTAATTCTGCTTGTAATATTTCATTTAAATATTTCTTAACCTTAACATCTCCAAGTCCGCCTCTTCTATAATGCTCCTTCATCTCTTCAAGAGTTTCTTTATCATCACAAAAAGTGTCTAAGTAAGTAAATACAGTATTGCCTTCAATTTGTCCTGGATCTGTAACCTTTATATGATTTGGATCAGTATACATAGACATTACCTTTTGTTTTATCACATCAGCTTCATCTGCTAAATAAATTGCATTACCTATAGATTTGCTCATCTTAGCCTTCCCATCTGTTCCTGGAAGTCTTCCTATAGTTCCCTCTGGAATAACAGCTTTAGGTTCAACTAAAACTTCTTTTCCATATATAGTATTAAAACTTCTTACTATTTCTCTAGCTTGTTCTATCATAGGTAGTTGATCTTCTCCAACTGGAACTGTTGTAGCCTTAAATGCTGTTATATCTGCTGCTTGACTTACTGGATATATTAAAAATCCTGCTGGTATACTATTCTCAAAATTCTTTTGTTTTATTTCAGCTTTGACTGTTGGATTACGTTCAAGTCTTGAAAGTGTAACTAAATTCAAATAATGCATAGTAAGTTCATTTAGTTCTGGTATTTGTGACTGTACTAATATTGTTGATTTTGCAGGATCAATTCCTACTGCTAAATAATCTAAAGCAACTTGTACTAAGCTATTTCTTATTTTTTCAGGATTTCTTGCATTATCTGTTAACGCTTGTTGATCTGCAATCATAATAAAACTATCATAATTTCCTGAATTCTGAAGTTGAACTCTATTTTTTAATGAGCCTACATAATGTCCGATATGTAACTTTCCTGTAGGTCTATCCCCTGTTAATATAATTTCCTTTGCCATATTTATTCACTCCTCACTATTTTCTTTTAAGCCTACAATTATTTTTTAACGTATTGGAAAGCTTGCATATCAGAAAGCCAGTAATAATCAGCACTCCCTCTCAAAA